>CAZGID010000116.1:0-8055 GCA_964526065.1 uncultured bacterium | reverse complement strand
CGCGGAATCTTGATATCCCTGGCAAATGATTCGGGATACACATTGAGAGCATAGGCAGCAATGCCGACGTGAAGTTTCGGGGTGATGACGGCGGCGCAGGAAGCAATCAACGCGACCGTTTCCCAGACATCGCGGAATGGAAAAGCCAGACACGGACGGCCGGTTCCTTTCCGGATTTCTTCGGCAAGCCAGTTAATTTCCCGGGTAGAGTGCTGATTGTAGTCGCTGAAGATGACCGGCAGAATTTCAGGCGAACGGTTCAGCCATGCAAGAAGCCGCTGGTGAATATGCCTGGCCTTCTCTGTGCGTTTGAGAAATGAACCTGTGACGTGAATCCCTAGCGGCCGCCGTCCGCGATACCGGAACAGCCGGGCCGCCAGGGTTTCCCGGGCGCGAGCAGGAATGTCGGCGCGTGATAAAGTTAAAGCGGCATCGGGAATTACGGGGATTTCCCGGTCGAGATGAAGTTCGTTATGGACAAAATGGCGCGATTCTTCGTCCCGGACGCTTAAAATTTCGGCATGCTGGAGGATCCGACGGGCCATGGAGCGCATCAGCCCGTTTTCGATCGGGCCGACCCCGATGCCCAGAAGAGCATAGGGGATATGGTTTTGAATCATCCACTCGGTCAGCAGATAATGCTGGCGTAAAAAATGGAGATTCCATTTTCGCTTCCAGTTTGGCATATTGGGCTGGCAAAAATGGCCGCCGCCGGCATAAATCAGGCCCTGCCATTTGCGGAAGGTGTTCAGACCCATCCGGGCGTCGGGAAAATGGCTTTGAAAACGGCCCCGGTTGGAACGCGGGACGACGGGGTAGCAGATTTCCGCGTCGGTGCGGCGCCGGACCCAGTTGCGGTGAATTTCAAAGAGAAGAAGATCGCCAAAATTGTCGTAATAATAACCTCCGTGAAGACAAAGCATAGAAGCCTCCGGGCTGTTTGCATGCGAATTGGAAAAAAGGATAAATAAAAACCACGAGGCCGGCTATCAGGAAGAGTCTTCACTTGCGTGTGAGGAAAAACCGGAATCATTCAGGAGACCATCAAGATGAGAAAAATGACGCGTAAAACAAAAATTATTGCTACGGCAGGCCCCGCCTGCCACCGGCCTGCGGAATTAAAAGAACTGCTCCGGGCCGGGGCGAACATTCTGCGGTTGAATACGTCGCACATGGTGCCGTCGGATGTCCGTGCCTGGTTTTCACTGCGGAAACGGCTTGAGAGGGATTTGGAACGCCGCGTCCCGCTTCTTCTGGATCTGCAGGGGCCGCGCATCCGCACAGGACCGTTGCGGGCCAAGAAAATGGTTTTGCAGACTGGCGACGAAGTGTCCATTTCTGTGGAAACCGGAGCGGGGCACGGACACAAAATTACCACGAATTGCCACGAGTTTACCGAGATGGTCAAGAAGGGCGATCCCGTACTGCTGGATAACGGGATGGTGGAGCTGGAAGTGAAAGGCCGGAACCGCCACCGGGTGATCTGCCGCGTCGTTAACGGCGGTGTTCTGGGAGAAAACAAAGGGATTAATCTGCCGCGTGCTCCGCTGACGCTGCCTGCCCTGACCGACAAAGACCGCAATATGGTGGCGCTGGCCGCGGAACTGGGAGCCGATTATGTGGCGCTTTCTTTCGTGCGGACCGGCGGAGACGTCCATGTCGTACGCGAGCTGCTGGAATCGGCCGGAGCGAGGATTCCCGTTATTGCCAAGATTGAAAAGCCGATGGCGCTGGATCATATTCCGGAAATTCTTTCTGTGTCGGATGGATTGATGGTGGCGCGCGGCGACCTCGGGATCGAACTCGGAGTCGAGAAAATTCCCGTCATTCAAAAAAAGCTGATCTGGATGGCCAACCGCAACCGCGTGCCGGTGATTACGGCGACGCAGATGCTGGAGTCCATGATGAATCATCCGCGTCCGCTGCGCGCCGAAGTTTCGGACGTCGCGAATGCGGTTTTTGACGGAACGGATATGGTGATGCTCTCCGGTGAAACGGCGATCGGCCAATATCCCGTTGAAACAGTTCGTTTTATGGACCGGATCATCCGGGAAGCCGAAGCCTTTCACCGCTTTCCGGCATCGGAACTGACGGTCCGGCCGGACTCAGGTTTTTCCCGATAGCAGTCATAGGGAAGCCACCGATGCGGGGCAATCCCGGAAGGCCTACAATAGAATCGGTCTGTGATAGGCCTCCGGGAGAACGGGTACATGAGTCTGCGCCTAAAAATTTCACTCGTTTTAATTCTTGCCTCGATTCTTCCTCTCGCCTTTGGCGCTGCCTTTTTTGCGGATATTACCCGCCGCGCTTTGATTCAGGAAGCCGCGCACGGCCTTGAAGGCCTGGCGGCAGCCAAAGAGCATGCCCTCCAGGAAATGATTGAGTTTCAGAAAGAAAGAGTGCGGCTTGTCAGCAGCCGTACCCAGCTCCGCAACCGCCTGGAAGAATGGAGTCAGACTCAAAATCCGGAAGCTTTGCAAAAGATGCAGGAGATTTTACTGGATGCGAAGCAGGCGGGTCATGGATTCCGGGAAATCTTGATTGCGGATGCCTCGGGGAATGTTCTTGTTTCCTCGGAGGGGACGCCGTCGGAAACCAGTGTGGCGGATGAGGACGGATTTATCACGGGTAATACGCGGTTTTCAGTGGCGGCTAATTTCGGGCCGGCTGGCAGTTCCGTGCATCTCTACGGCCCTCTTGAAAAAGAAGGGCGGCTCCTGGGAGTGCTGCGCATCGAGACTTCGGGAGAATTATTTCGCCGGATTGCCCAGAATTACGATGGAATGGGAAAGACCGGCGATGTCTTGCTTGTTAAATGGGATCACGAGGGACACGCCCGTTTCATTACGCCGCGCCGCTTTGACGGCAATCAGATTCCTGCCGAACGCATCTCGCGCCAGCGTGTGGAACTCCCCGTGATTCAATCCCTGCTGAAAACCGAATCCGTTTATTCGGATATTGAGGACTACCGCGGGAAAAAGGTTTTTGCGGCCACCCGGTATCTGGAGCCGACCGGATGGGGTGTGGTGGTGAAAAAGGACCGGGAAGAGATTTTTTCTACGATTACGGCCTCGCTGCGTTTTCAATTGCTCATTTTTGTTTTAATTGCCCTTATGGCCGTTGTTGTTGCCATCCGCCTGGCCGGCAGAATTACCCGTCCGGTATCGCTGTTGCATGCCGGTATCCGGCAGATGAGCGGGGGGAATCTTGACCACCGCATTGGCATTGAAGGTCGTGATGAACTCGGGCAGCTGGCGGCCGCGATCAATCAAATGGCGCAGCGTGTTAAACGGTCGATGGAGGATATCCGTCAGAGTGAGGACCGGTTCCGGATGGTAGCGCGTGCGACAAATGATGTGGTTTGGGATTGGAATCTTGAAACGAATGAAATCTGGCGCAGCGACGGAATCAGCACGCTCTATGCTTTTGATCCCAGGCAAGTCGAACCCGATCCTACCTGGTGGCGTGAAAAAATTCATCCCGAAGACCGCAACCGGGTCTGGGCAAGTTTGCAAAAGGCAATTCGTGAAGGAGCCGGCCGTTGGGGCGAAGAGTACCGGTTTCAGCGCGGCGATGGCGAGTATGCCTGGATTTATGACCGGGGAACCGTGATTTATGATGAAAATCATAATCCTGTACGCATGATCGGGGCGATGCTCGATTTAACGGCTTCCAAACAAGCCGAGGCCAAGATGCGGGCCAGTGAAATGCAAATGCGTTCATTGCTGGAGTCGGCGATTGACGGCATTATCGTGATTAACGCCGCCGGCCGCATTACGGAGTTTAATCCCGGGGCTGAAAAAATGTTTGGTTATCAGCGCGACGAAGTTATGGGCCAATTGCTATCGGATAAAATTATTCCTCAGCCGCTTGCCAAACGGCATCAGGAGGGGCTGGAACGTTACCTGAAGACCGGGGAAGGACCGATTCTCGGAAGAAGAATCGAAATGCCGGCGCGCCGGCGGGATGGTAAGGAATTCCCGGTGGAACTGACCGTCGTTCGCATTCGGGATTCGCATCCGCCATTATTTACGGGGTTTATTCGCGATATTTCAGAACGGCGAAAAATGGAAGAAGCCTTGAGACAAATGAATGACACGTTGGAGAATCAGGTGCGGGAGAGGACTCAGCTGGCGGAACAGAGAGCCGTACGGCTTCAGGAACTGACGTCGGCTCTGGCGCAGGCTGAGCAGCGAGAGCGGCAGCGTCTGGCTCAAATGCTGCACGATCATCTTCAGCAGATTTTGATTGCGGTAAAGATGAATCTGAGCCGTTTTTTACGGGGCGGAAGCCAGCCGGACATGGATGCGGTTCAGCAAGCCGAAGAGCTTGTGGAGGAAGCCATTGATGCTTCACGAAATTTTACGATGGAATTGAGTCCGCCGGTTTTAAAGGACGCCGGCTTTTTTCCCGCCCTGGAATGGTTGAGCCGCTGGATGAAGGAAAAAAACGGGCTGGCGGTCGAAATTCATTGTGACGAAGCATTGCCGCCCATTCCGGAAGAACTTCGGATTTTTCTTTTCCAGGCAGTCCGGGAACTGCTTTTAAATGTGGTGAAGCATGCGGAAACAGATCACGCGGTTGTGCGGGTAGAAAAAACGGATGAGAGTATTCTCATTGAGGTGTGCGACGAGGGAAAGGGTTTTGACGCGGCCAGGGCGTTGGGCGGTTCCCGCGACGGCTTTGGGTTGTTTAATTTGCGGGAACGCATTGAAATGCTGGGCGGTCATCTTGAAATCGACAGCGTAGCGGGACAAGGGACACAAGTCTCGCTTCAGGCTCCGGTTACTTTTGAGGATGTGGTTCGAACGGAAGCGCTGGAAGGACCTTCGGCGGCACCTCCCAAGAAGCCGGAGCATCTCCGGAAGCGCAGCCGCCGAACCAAGGTCTTGATTGTCGATGATCACAAAGTAGTACGCGAAGGGTTGATTAATCTGCTGAAGCATCAGGAGACCATTAAAGTCGTGGGAGAGGCCGGGGATGGCGAAGAGGCTGTCACCAAGGCCCGGGAATTGCAGCCCGATGTCATTATCATGGATATCAGCATGCCGCGGATGAGCGGCATCGAAGCGACCCAGCGAATTAAAAAGGAGAACAGTTCGGTGGAAATTATCGGATTGTCTCTGCACGATTCCGCAGATATGGAAGAAATCATGCGCCGGGCCGGTGCCTCGGCTTACTTTAGTAAAAGCGGCCCCATGGAAGACCTTCTCGAAACCCTCAAGGCACTCCGCACGGCCTGACAACATTTTTCCGGCTTCAATTTCATCGAATCCCCGATAGGGAGATTCTTCCTGCCGCATTATCTTGTCGGGATGATAAAAAGACGCGTGGCAATATTTCTCTCCATCACCGGCCTGATGATGGGGTGGGGAACGGCAGTCCGGTGTGAAGATAGTTTGTTGAAACCGCAATTATCGGCCTCGCTTCAGGAGAGCCGCCGGAATTGGGAGCAGACCCATAGTGCGTACAAAAAACATTTGTCCGAAGCCATGGAGTCTTTACAAAAAGACAAGAGCCGGATTTTAAAGCGTTTAGTGGAAGAGAATCTTTCCGTAGAAGAAAGGGATTCATTGTTGTCCCAATACAAGAAAATTGAATCGGAGTATAAAAGTCTTGATAGTGAAGAGGACAAGCTGCTTGCCGCCACCATTGTGGAATGGGCCAACCGAAAAGAGCAGGTTGAGAACTTTGTCGGCGGAGTGATCGACGAAGTGGTGCCAGGCTGATCTATGGTTTTGTCCGATCAAAAAAATCGTGTGGCGGTCTATGACTGGGTGCGAGGCCTGGCGGCCATAGCCGTCGTTCTGGATCATTATCATCCCTTTCTTTATGCGAATTTCCTGTTCAGCTGGGCGGTGCACGCCTTTGTGCTTGTGACGCTTGCCTTGCAATCCGGGAAAAAGATGTCGGCCAAAGGATTGGGACGCAAGCTTTGCTACTTGATTTATATTTATGCCGCGCTGTTATTTCTCTTTCATCCGGTATTTGCCTCACAGGGGCGCGGATTTCGGGGGGATTGGCTTTTATTGTTTCTAAACCCTTACCACGCTTTCATCAAAAATCCGTATTTTGATCATTTGTGGTATATCGCGCTGCATTTTCAGATTCTGGTTTTTTTATTTGTGTTTCAGGGTTTCTTTAAAAAACTGCGGGCCGAAAGTGTGTTGCTGGGAAGCTTTATTGTTTCTCACTTGTATTTTCTTTGGAGCCATGCGGTGGCAGACAGTTACTACACGATTTTTTTACCCTCCTGGCTTTTCGTGATGGCGGCCGGCTGGTATGGTTTTCCACGCCTGGTTTCCTGGATGCAGCAGCATCCGGAGGGACGGGGGAAACGCTGCCTCGCGGTTCTGTTGCTCATTGTCTCCTCGCTCGTCTTGCCGGATTTGCGTGGTTTTTTAGGCAGCTATGAGAGCAAGACTTATGCTCTCAATACCTTGTTTTTTTTCGGGGTGATATTTTTAGTGGCCGAAATTTACTACCTGCTTGTGTCGCGAGGCTTTCAGTGGCTGATTCACGGAGTGTCGCGCGTCAGCCGGGCGACCCTGGTACTTTATATTTATCATCAGGGTTTATGGGTGCTGATCCATCCGGAAACATCGGCCGGAAGATTGCTTCTGGCATTTGCGGCTGTTCTGAGCGGCACCCTTCTCGGGCTTTTGCTGGAGCGGCTTTGGGGTTTTGTCCAGACCGGTTTTGGAGCGGTTCTCCGCGGCCTGTCTTATTTCAGATTCATTCCTGAAAAATCAGCAGAAAATTAACTTTTGGAAATCAAAAAAAATGCCGCCCGCAGATGCACCGCGGACGGCATTTTTTTAGTGTGCCAGATTTAACTTGTTCTGACAGCGTCCGACATGCTGGATTCGGTTTCCAGACTGGTCACGCCGCCCTGAGTGGACGTGGCCACGGAACCCGCTGTTGCGCCGGGACGGTTTTGCGCAAAGCCGGGATTATCCTGCTGAAGCGTTCCGCGGGTTTCTCCTGCGGCGGAAACGGATTGGCCGCGAGGCGTTTCAAGTCCGGGGGCGACAGCGCCGGCTCCGGCCCGGCCTTGAGGACTTTCAATGCCGGGGGAAGTGACGGCTGGATTTGTATTCAGGGGAGCATCGCCCGGGGCGCGGGCTTGTCCGGTTTCATCGAGCCGGTAACCCGCCTGCACATTGATGACGCGGTTGACCTGCCAGTTTTGACCGGAAGCGGGTTGGGAAACATCCAGTGTTAATTCATCGCCGATTGCCAGATCGTTGATCGATCCCATCTGGCTCTGCTGCAGTGCGTTTTCATTGAGTTGAACCTGCATGGTCCCGGGCATGCCGGGCTGCGGGCTCGTCGGCAAAATCGTGACGGTGTTATTCTCCCGATTGACGTTCGTGACATAGGCCTGAACGGTTTCTGCCCAACCGGTTCCTGAAACCGCCAGCATCCATGCCATAAAGCCGAAAATAGCTATCCCGTAGGTTTTCATGGTAATCCTCCTTTGAGCATCTTGATCTAAGGACTTAAGTTAATTTCTTTGGCCGCTAAAAAGAATCGGGATTCTCCCAATTTTCTGTCATCGCCTTTCCCGGGGAAATGAGCTGGAGTAATTCCCCGGTTTCTAAGGGAATTCTGCTGAAGCGGTCTCGGGGATTCCCCGGAACCCCAAATGCCGCTTCTGCGGATAGCCTTTCATTGAAAGGGCTCGCACAATAGACCTGTACAGAACGGATTAGGAAAGGAGGGGAGAGCCATGAATAATCCAAGAGCGATTTACGCCGGTGTATTTGGAGCCGCTGTGACCACTTTTTTAATGATTCTGGCGCGGGCCTTTGGTTTAACCGCCTTGAATCTGGAAATGGGACTGGGCAGTCTGATAACGCGCAGCTTGGATCCTGGAACCTGGCTTCTGGGATTTGGAATGTATCTGGCGGCCGGGGCTATTTTCGGGCTGGTCTATGCCTGGTTTTTTGCGTATGCGGCGCATAGGGCCGGAGCCGGGATTGGAGCCGGTTACGGGCTGATCCACGCTTTTTTTAGCGGATTTCTTATGGGGGCCGCGCCCGGATTGCATCC
>CAZGID010000115.1:0-8099 GCA_964526065.1 uncultured bacterium | reverse complement strand
CTGCTGGGATAGCTCAGTAGGTAGAGCACGTCCTTGGTAAGGACGAGGTCATGGGTTCAATTCCCATTCCCAGCTGAGTCGCCATAGTTTTTTTGAAATCAAAAATTCCTGGAAGCACTTCGATTCGAAGTCATCAACTAAGGAGAGAGCATCATGGGTAAGGAGAAATTCGAAAGAACAAAGCCGCACGTTAACGTAGGAACTATTGGTCACGTCGACCACGGAAAAACCACTCTTACCTGCGCGCTCACCAAGGTGCTTTCTAAAAAGGGTCTTGCGGATTTTAAGGAATACGCCGAAATCGCCAAGGGCGGTACGGTTCGTGACGATTCCAAAATCGTGACCATTGCCGTATCTCACGTTGAGTATCAGTCGCAGACTCGGCATTATGCCCACGTGGATTGCCCGGGACACGCGGACTACATTAAGAACATGATTACGGGGGCTGCTCAGATGGACGGCGCCATTCTGACGGTTTCTGCGGTGGATGGACCGATGCCGCAGACCCGCGAACACATTTTGCTTGCCCGCCAGGTCGGTGTGCCGGCGATCGTGGTTTTCCTCAATAAGTGCGACCTTGTCGATGATCCGGAGCTTTTGGATCTGGTTGAGCTTGAGGTTCGTGAGCTTCTCAATAAATACAATTTCCCCGGCGATGATGTGAAAATCGTTCGTGGCTCTGCATTGAAGGCGGTCGAAGCGCCGGAAGATGAAAAAGCCATTGCGCCGATCATGGAATTGCTGCAGGCGCTGGATGACAGCATTCCGGAACCGAAGCGTGAAGTTGATAAGCCCTTCTTGATGCCGGTCGAAGACGTATTCTCGATTTCCGGTCGTGGAACCGTGGGTACGGGCCGTATCGAACGCGGCAAAATTAAAGTGGGTGAGGAAGTTGAAATTGTCGGTTTGCAGGAAGATGTGACGAAGAAGATGAAGTCCACCGTCACTGGCGTTGAAATGTTCCGCAAACTTCTGGATGACGGGCAGGCGGGCGATAACGTCGGTTTGCTGCTGCGCGGTATTGAAAAGGATCAGTTGGAGCGTGGTATGGTCATTGCGGCTCCGGGATCCGTAACCCCGCACAAGAAGTTCAAAGCAGAAGTTTATATTTTGAGCAAAGAAGAAGGCGGCCGTCATACGCCGTTTTTCAAAGGGTACCGCCCGCAGTTTTATTTCCGTACCACCGACGTGACCGGGATCGTTGAATTGCCCGAAGGTACGGAAATGGTTATGCCGGGAGATAACGTTTCCATTAAGGCGGATTTGATTACGCCCGTCGCTATGGAAAAGGAATTGCGTTTCGCTATCCGTGAAGGTGGTAAGACGGTTGGCGCCGGTGTTGTGACCGAAATTATCGAGTAACAAGCCTTTCTCGATTTTTTGAACCACGTCTGACAGGCGAGCTCATCCGATCGCAGAGCGTTTACATCGCCGTAAGAGGTTCTGCGATCAACAGGCATTATTAACAAGCAGGCTAAGGTAGGATCTCGATGCAGGAAATTATTACCCTCGCATGCACCGAGTGCAAGCGACGGAATTACTCTACCCGGAAAAATAAGAAGAAGAATCCGGACCGGTTGGAACGGAAAAAGTATTGTGCTTTTTGCCGGACGGTAACGACTCATCGGGAACATAAATAACGGCTGAGGCCCGAGTTTACGGAGGCCTGTAGCTCCAACTGGCTAGAGCGGCGGTCTCCAAAACCGCATGTTGCAGGTTCGAATCCTGCCAGGCCTGCCATTGCTTCAGTGATTTCGAAGCTGAAAGAGAATGGGTATGATTGGCGGAATTGCGAATTTTTTTCGTGAGACCAAGCAGGAGTTAAATAAAGTTGCCTGGCCGAGCCGCGATGAAGTGGCGCAGGCAACGGTGGTCGTGATTATCACGACGCTTATTGTGGCTTTTTATATCGGAGTTCTTGATTTCTTTCTTTCTGCATTTATGCGGATCCTCTTGGGGGCTGGAGCATGATGGTGGATGCGAAGTGGTATGTGGTTCATACCCAGACGGGTGCTGAAAGTAAAGCGCGGGCCAATCTGGAAGCGCGTGCGGAAGTGGCGGGATTAAAGGACAAAATTCAAAAAGTTTTGATCCCGACGGAAAAAGTCAGTGAAGTGCGTGGCGGGAAAAAGCGGATTTCCGAACGCAAGTTTTTCCCCGGTTATATTCTGGTCCAGATGGAATTAAATGAGGATACTTGGTATCTGGTCAAGAACACCCCAGGAATTTCCGGTTTTGTCGGGTCGGGCAAGAATCCGATTCCTCTTTCGCCGGATGATGTGAATGACATCATGGATCAGCAGGAAGAGAAAACTTCAAAGCCCAAACCGAAAGTTGATTTCGTGATGGGTGAGAATGTGCGTGTTAAAGAGGGTTCTTTCGCCAATTTTAATGGCGTGATTGAAGGTGTGAATCCGAATCGCGGCAAGTTGAAAGTAATGGTAACCATTTTTGGGCGTCAAACACCTGTCGAGCTTGAATACTGGCAGGTAGAAAAAATTTAAACAGGGCAGCCATGGCAAAAGAAGTCGTTACGCAGATTAAATTACAGGTTCCCGGTGGTCAGGCAAATCCCGCGCCTCCGATCGGTCCCGCGCTCGGTCAGCACGGTCTTAACATCATGGAGTTTTGCAAGCAGTTTAACGAGCGCACCAAGGATCGTCCGGGTACCGTGCTTCCGGTTGTGATCACCGTTTATAAAGATCGCTCTTTTACATTTATCCTCAAAACACCTCCGGTTGCCGTTGCGCTTAAAAAAGCGGCCGGACTTGCCAAAGCTTCTCCGACAGCCGGTACGCAATTGATTGGTAAAGTGACGAAAGCGGATGTTAAAGAAATTGCGCGGCAGAAACTTCAGGATCTCAACACGACCAAGATTGAAAGTGCAATGCGTATTGTCGAGGGAACGGCTCGCAGCATGGGCATCGAAGTGGTGGAGAGCTAATTATATGAAGCTGGCTAAGCGTTATCAGGAAAGAGTAAAACTTGTTGAAACCGGTCGTCAGTATTCGCTGGAAGAAGCAGTCGACGTTTTGAAGAAAATTTCCAATAACCGGTTTGACGAATCCGTAGCTATCAGTTTTCAGCTTGGAATTCGTCCCGACCAGAGTGATGAGATGGTTCGCGGAACAGTTGTGCTGCCGCATGGCAGTGGTAAGAAAGTTCGCGTCGTTTGTGTGTGTAAAGGTGAGGCGGCCCGTGAGGCAGAGTCGGCCGGAGCGGATACGGTTGGCGCCGAAGAATTGATCCAAAAGATTTCCGAGGGATGGATGGATTTTGATGTGCTTGTTGCGCATCCGGACATGATGCGTGAGCTGAGCAAGCTTGGGCGTGTTTTGGGACCTCGTGGTTTGATGCCTTCCCCGAAAGCCGGGACGGTGACGCCGAATGTGGGTAAGGCGGTTCAGGATCTAAAGGCAGGAAAAATTGCTTTTAAGAGCGACAAGACCGGCGGTCTTCACGCCATTTGCGGCAAGATTTCATTTAATTCGGATGCCTTGCAGGAAAATGCCCGCGCTTTGATTCGTGCGGTTCGTGATGCCAAGCCCGCAGGCTCGAAGGGCGAGTACTTCAAAAAAATTACGATTGCAGCGACGCAGGGTCCGGGGATCCGGCTTTCGTCCTCAGCGGTTTAAGGAGTTTTTATGCCATCGGTTGTTAATAATACGATTCTGGAAGAAATTAAGCAGGAGTTTGAAACCAATCCGTATGCTTTTATTTCCAGCTTTCAGGGCGTGTCCGTGGCTGATATTTCGGAGCTCCGCCGGGTTCTCGAAAAAAGTGCCAAGCGCTCGGTGGTGGTGAAGCATTCGCTGGCGAAGCGGGCCTTTTCGGATCTCGATCTTGGTGACGTGGAGCAGTATTTCAAAGGTAATCTGCTGGTTACTTTGGGGGATGCGGAGCCTCAGGAAATTTCCAAAAAGCTTGTTGAATTTTCGAAAACCAATGCGAATTTTGTGCCGTGCGGTGTGGTTTATGAACGCGCTGTTTACGGCGAAGCTTATGTGAAGGCGCTTGCGGATCTGCCTTCGCGTAAAGACCTGCTGGCCCAGGTGGTGACGCGCATACAGTCGCCTATATCTGGTTTTGTGATGACGCTGAATCAAATGCTTCGCGGTCTGGCAGTTGCGTTGAATGAAATCAAGAAACAAAAAGAGGCTGGGTCAGCCGCGGCGTAAGACCGCAAAAAATTCAAATTTAAGTGAGGAGGAGTAAATCATGGCGGACGAACAAGCAGTAGAAACAAAACCTGAAGAAACAAAGGAAGCTCCGGCGCAGGAAGCTGCGGCGGATTCCAAAAAAGAAGTGAAGGTCTCAGCAAAGCTTCAGCAGGTGCTTGAGACGATTGAAAAGTTGACGGTTCTTGAACTCGCAGAGCTGGTGAAGGCGCTTGAAGATAAATTCGGCGTTTCTGCAGCGGCGGCGGTTGCAGTTGCTGGCCCGGTGGCGGCTGGTGGCGGCGCTGGCGGCGGCGGAGCAGCTCAGGAAGAGAAGACCGAATTTACGGTCGTGCTCGCCAATGCGGGAGATAAAAAGATCCAGGTGATTAAGGAAATCCGTGGAATCACCAACCTCGGCTTGAAAGAAGCTAAGGATCTCGTTGAAGGCGCGCCGAAGACGGTAAAAGAAGGCGTTTCCAAAGACGAAGCGGATAAAATCAAGAAGGCGCTGGAAGCTCAGGGAGCCAAGGTCGAAATTAAGTAAGATTTGGTTCTCTTCACTGACTGGATCCGGGAGGATACCCCTACATGACACAACTGTTGGAACGTAAAAGCTTCAGCAAAATTCTCGATACGATGGAAATGCCGAATCTCGTTGAGATTCAGGTGCGTTCGTACGAGGAATTTCTTCAATCGACAAAACCGCTCCGTCGGCGCAAGCGCCAGGGGCTGGAAGCGATTTTTCAAGATTGTTTCCCGATTGAGAGCTTTGACGGATCCTGCCGTCTGGAATATGCCGGGTATTCGCTTGGTAAGCCTAAGTATTCGATTGCCGAGTGCCATAAGCGCGGCATGACCTACGCGGCTCCTTTGAAAGTGCGCATTCGCCTCGTCCGCCAAAGCGTCGTCAAAGAGCAGGAAGTCTATATCGGGGAACTCCCCCTGATGACTGAAACCGGTACCTTTATCATTAATGGTGCCGAGCGCGTTGTGGTCAGTCAGCTGCACCGGTCTCCGGGTGTTTCGCTGGAAGAGTCCGCTCATCCGAGCGGTAAGAAGGTCTACAGCGTCCGCATCATTCCGTATCGCGGAGCCTGGATTGAATTCGAAAACGACATCAGTGACATCCTGTACGCCTACATTGACCGTCGTCGCAAGATTCTTGCGACGACCTTGCTTCGTGCGATCGGTTATTCTTCGACGCTCGACATTTTCAAAGAATTATACCCCGTCGAAGAGGTGAAGCGTCAGGATCGCTCTACGTTCAAGAAATTTCAGGATTATTATCTCGCGGATGATGCCAAAGAACCGGAATCCAAGGAAACCGTAGCGTTTGCCGGCTCCAAGCTGACCTCTGAAGTTTTGAGCGTGTTGGAAACCAACAATGTTCAGGAAATTAAAGTAGTGAGGCTGGAGAAGGATGATCTGGCGATTGTGAATACGCTGGAGCGCGATCCTTACCGTAATATGGAAGATGCGCAGATTGCGATTTACCGTCGCATGCGTCCGGGTGATCCCCCGACGGCAGCCGGTGCGCGGGACTTGATCCAGAAGCTTTTCTTTGATGCTCAGCGCTATGATCTGGGACGCGTCGGCCGCTTTATGCTGAATCGCAAGCTTGGATTTGAGGGTGATGTCAAGCAGACCACATTGCGCCGTGAAGACGTAATGCAAGTGATCTCGACATTGCTGAAGCTTCGTTCCGGCGAAAATCAGAAAGATGATATCGATCATTTGGGCAACCGGCGCGTGCGTTCCGTAGGTGAGTTGTTGCAGGATCAGTTTCGCGTTGGCTTGGCCCGCATGAAGCGTTCCTGTCTGGAGCGTATGTCGATGTATGATCTGGATGCTGCCATGCCGCATAACTTGATTAACCCCAAGTTAATCTCGGCCGCGGTGAAAGACTTTTTCGGCCGCAGTCAGCTCTCCCAGTTCATGGATCAGACCAACCCGCTTTCCGAATTGACGCATAAGCGGCGTCTTTCCGCGCTCGGACCTGGTGGTCTTTCGCGTGAACGTGCCGGTTTCGAAGTGCGTGACGTTCATCCGTCGCATTATGGCCGTCTTTGCCCGATTGAAACGCCTGAAGGGCCGAACATCGGTTTGATTGCGTCTTTGAGTACATTTGCACGTGTCAACCCGATCGGGTTTCTTGAAAGTCCTTATCGCAAAGTTGAAAAGGGCCGTGTCACAGATAAGATCGAATATCTGTCGGCGGATGAAGAAGATAAATACATTATCGCGCAGGCGAATGCCCCGGTGGATGAAAAGGGACGGTTTGCGCGTGACGTTATTTCCTGCCGCTTTCGGGGTGACTTTCCCAAGAAGAAGCCGGATGACATTGATTACATGGACGTTTCGCCGCGTCAGCTCGTCAGTGTGGCGGCGTCACTGATTCCGTTCCTTGAGCATGACGACGCGAATCGTGCGCTCATGGGTTCTAACATGCAGCGGCAGGCGGTTCCGCTTCTGGTGCCGGATTCTCCTTATGTGGGGACTGGCATGGAAAAGCACGTTGCCCGGGATTCAGGTTCCACGCTTATTGCGAAATCCCGCGGTACAGTAAAAGCGGTCAGCTCGCATGAGATTGTGATTGATGATTTTGTTTATCGTTTGAAGAAGTTCGAACGCTCCAATGCCGGTACCTGCATTAATCAGGTGCCGTTGGTTCAAGTGGGCGACAAAGTGAAGCGCGGTCAGATTATTGCTGACGGTGCTGCAACAGATCAAGGGGAACTGGCTTTGGGTCGCAACGTGCTGGTGGCCTTCATGCCGTGGCGCGGATACAACTTTGAAGACGCGATCATTGTTAGTGAAAAGCTGTGTAAAGATGACGTGTATACGTCTCTTCATATTGAAGAGTTTGAAGTAGAAGCTCGGGACACCAAGCTCGGTAATGAAGAAATTACGCGGGATATCCCCAATGTGAGCGAAGAAGCGCTGAAGGATCTGGATGAAGAAGGTGTGATCCGGATCGGCGCCGAGGTGAAGCCGGGCGATATTCTGGTCGGCAAGATTACTCCGAAATCTGAAACGGAACTTTCTCCCGAAGAAAAGCTGCTGCGCGCCATTTTCGGAGAAAAGGCTGGCGATGTTCGGGATGCCTCCTTGACCGTGCCTCCGGGAGTTGAAGGGATTATCGTGGATGTGAAGTCCTTTGCCCGCAAGGAATCGGCCGCCAAGACGAAGGAAGAACGCCGTCAGGAGACCAAAGAAATTAATGAGATTAAAGAGCGCTATCAGGAGCGGATTGACACGCTGAAGCGGGAGCGGATCAACAAAATCTCCGATATGATTCTCGGCAAGAAGCTTGCTGAAGATCTGCTGGATGATATTCTCGGTGAAGTGCTCCTGAAAAGCGGGCACAACATTGTGAAGGGCGATCTTAAGAAGCTGGAAAATGCGGATTGGGAATCGCTGCGGCTGGAAGATGAAGCGGACCTGGATGAATCGGTTCGTAAAGTGGCGCGTGTCTGGGGAGATGAAATTGACGAGCTGATCGGGGAGCGCGCACGCGAAATCGACCGGGTGAAAAAAGGCGATGAGCTGCCTCCCGGCGTGATTAAGAAAGTGGTTGTTTATATTTGCTCCAAGCGCAAGATTTCAATTGGTGACAAGATGGCCGGGCGTCACGGGAACAAAGGTGTGATTGCCAAGATCCTTCCTGAAGAAGATATGCCGTATCTTCCCGATGGCCGTCCCGTGGACATTATTTTGAATCCGCTTGGCGTGCCGTCCCGAATGAACGTTGGGCAGATTCTGGAAACTCACTTGGGATGGGCGGCTCATGCCTTGGGCTTTAAAGTGGAGACGCCGGTTTTCAGCGGCGCGCACGAATCCGAGATCCGGGCTCTTTTGAAAGAGGCGGGGCTTCCTGAAGACGGAAAGACGCGGCTTTTTGATGGACGTACCGGAGATCCTTTTGATCAGCGCGTGACG
>CAZGID010000114.1:0-8244 GCA_964526065.1 uncultured bacterium | reverse complement strand
CAACGTTTCGGCATTCTGGTTTCCCGTTTCAATGAATTTATTACCCGCCGTCTTCTTCAGAGTGCGCTGGAGACGCTGGAACAGGCGGGCGTACCGGAATCCCGGATTCATACCGTCTGGGTGCCGGGAGCATTGGAAATTCCCTTTTTCTGCCGTAAAATGATCCGCAGCGGCCGGTTTGATGTTTTGATTGTGCTGGGTTGTGTCCTCCGCGGGGATACCCGCCATTTTGAATGTGTGGCGGGCGAGGTAACGCGCGGTGTCTCGCAGGCGGCGCTCGAAGGAGATATTCCTGTGGCCACCGGCATCATTACGGCCGACAATCTTGAGCAGGCGATCGACCGGGCGGGACTCAAGGCAGGAAACAAAGGCGGTCAGGCAGCGCTGGTGGCGCTGGAGATTGCCGATCTGAACAAGCGAATCCGGAAAGTTTCTCATTCGCGTTAACGTTCTTTGAAGCGGTGAAAAATGCGCAAGCGAACACAAGCGCGCGAATACGCGCTTCAGATTTTATATCAGCAGGAAATGAATCCCGAGCCGCTCGCGGAAGTCTTCCATTTTTTCTGGGAAGACCGCAGTGACGCGGCGCCGGAAATCCGGGATTATACCGAAAAGCTGGTGACCGGTACGCTGGAGCGTAAAGACGCACTCGATGAAATCATTATGCGCTATGCCGAACACTGGAAACTCAACCGCATGGCTGCCATTGACCGCAATATCCTCCGTTTTGCCGCTTACGAAATTATTTATCTCGACGATATCCCGCCTAAAGTGGCCATTAACGAAGCCGTGAATATCGCCAAAAAATTTTCCCAGCCCGATTCCGGAAAATTTGTGAACGGCATTCTCGACAAGATTTCTCATTCCATTCCCGAAACCCCTTCTACATCCTGATTCATGGGAACGCTCGCTGACGAACGCTGGATGCGGCTGGCTTTGACGCTGGCCGAAAAAGGGCGCTTGAGCGTCAGCCCGAACCCGATGGTGGGAGCTGTTGTGGTGCGCGGCGGCAAAAAAATCGCCTCGGGCTACCACGCGCTTTTTGGCGGACCGCATGCTGAAGTGCGGGCCTTGAAGCAGGCGGGACGGCGGGCGCGGGGCGCAACCTTATATGTGACGCTGGAACCGTGTGCTTCCTGGGGCAAAACGCCGCCTTGTGCCGAAGCGGTGATGGATGCCGGGATCCGGGAAGTCGTGATTGGAATGACGGATGTGAATCCGGCGAATCGGGGGCGCGGCATCCGGCTCTTGAAGCAGGCCGGTATTCGGGTACGCACCGGCGTGCTGGCCGGTGAAGTGCAAAAACAAAATGAATCGTTTTGTGTCTGGGCGGCCCGCAAGCGCCCGTTTGTCACACTCAAAATGGCGCAGACCCTGGACGGAAAAATTGCGACTGAAACCGGCGCCTCGCGCTGGATCAGCGGCACGGCGGCGCGAAAATTTGTTCACCGGCTCCGGCAGGAACAGGATGCCATCCTGGTTGGCAAGAGAACCCTTTTACTGGATGATCCGCTTTTAAGTCCGCAGCTGAGAGTGCCGAAAGGCCGCGAAGACAAGCCGTGGCGCATTTTTCTGGATCCACAGATGGAAGTTTCCCCGCGGGCCCGCATATTTCGCGGACCTCAATTGACGATTGCTGCTGTGTCTGAAAAAACGCTGCAGCAAAGCCGGAAACGCTGGCCTTCACGGCTGCAGCATGTTATTCCGCTTCCCGAAAAGAAAGGGCGCCTGAATTTAGAGGCGCTGCTGGAACAATTGGCCGCGTTCGGCGTCGGGCGTTTGCTGGTGGAGGGAGGCGGCGAGTTGAGCTGGTCGCTGCTTTCCCGGAATTTGGTCGACCGGTTGTTCTGGATTGTGGCGCCTAAAATTTTGGGCGGACGCCGGGCCGTGACGTCGGTCGAAGGCGAAGGGTTTGCACGGCTGGCGCAGGCGATTCCGCTCAAGACAACGGTGCGGCCGCTGGGCGTGGACTGGCTTATCGAAGGAGAACCCGCCTGATGTTTACCGGCATTATTGAAGATCTGGGAGAAGTGGTGAAGCGGGAGGCCCGGGGCGGGCAGGTGCGATTCCGCTTCCGGGTGAAAGCGCGCCGGAAATGGAAGCGCGGCGAAAGTGTGGCGGTCAACGGGGTTTGTCTGACGGCGAAAGCGGTTCATGCCGACGGATTTTCAGCGGATGTGATTGGGGCCACATTGAAGGCCACTACCTTGGGAAGACTGCAGGCCGGAGACACCGTGCATCTGGAGCGGGCGCTTCGCTATGGCGACCGGCTGGGCGGGCATTTTATTTCCGGCCATGTGGATGCCGTCACGCGCATTGTAAAAATCAAAAAGGACAAAAAAAACCGTGTCTGGGTACTCCGCCTGCCAGCCCCGCTGAAAAAATATGTGGCGCCCAAGGGATCGGTGGCGCTGGACGGCGTCAGCCTGACGGTGCAGCGCGTGAAGGGCCGCGACTTTGAAGTGGCGCTGATTCCGCATACGCTGCGAGTCACCGGGTTCGGCCTCAAAAAAGTTGACAGTCAACTGAATCTGGAAATCGATTTGCTCGCACGATATAGCAGGAGCAAAGCCAAGCGTCCCGCATCAAAAAAACTTTCCATCCGGACCCTGAAACAGCAGGGATTCTAATCCATGAAACTGACCGCGGTCTCCGGATTTTTTCAGCGTCAGTCCCTGAAAAAACCCGCGGTGTGGTGCCTGCTTCTCTTGATTTTCTTTTTTGCCCTGGCGTCCTCGCTTTCCGGGGTGGATTTCGGCAAGCATTGGGATGAGCACATTTTCATTGACCAGATTTTCAATTCCTTCCGCAGCGGCCTGCTGCTGACGCACTATTACATTTATCCCTCCCTGACTTACCGCATCGGTCTGCTCGCCGTGGCGCCGGAAATCTTTCGGTATCTGGTCACCAAGCCGGCAGAGCCCGGCGCACTGGGCGTTTACCGGATGCAATTCAAATCCCAAATGCTCTTCTTTATCAAAAGTGTTCCATTCAAGCTGCGCCTGCGCCGTTTTTTTGCTGCAATTTCCATGCTGGCGATTTTCTGGCTGTACGGCCTGGTGCGCGTCTGGCGCAATTCCCGCTGGGAAGCGCTGCTGGCCGCGGCGTTATTAGCCTTTTCCTGGGAATTCATTTACCACAGCCGCTGGGCGGTGCCGGATGCGCTGATGCTGCAGTTTACCGTGTTGACGTTTTTCTTTCTGGCGAAGGCGTGGCGGCGACCGGAGCGCGGCTGGTTCTGGATTCAGATGGCCGCGGCGGGGGCGGCCTTGACTTGCGGCACGAAATATCAGGGCGGCAGTCTGCTGCTGCCGGTGTGGGTGACGCTGGTCTGGCAGAACCGCCGCATCGGCGGCCGGTACTGGATGGCGCGGGCGGCCGGGCATTTTCTCTGGACCGGTTTTTTGTTTACGCTGGTTTATCTGGCGACCACACCGGGCACGATCCTGGACCCGTTCCGTTTTTTTCAACATCTGGTACAGCAAATGGACCGTTACCAGGTGGGGCATGTGGGCTACACCGTGATGCCGGGTCTGGAACATTACGGGCTGCTGCTGCAGTATTTTGCGTTCGCCGGCTTGTCGCCGGTTTCGGGGGCGGCTTTCTTTTTGTTCCTGCTGGCCCTGGCCGGGATGGCGGTTTCCCTGCGGCGGCTCGGCGTGGGGGAAGTGGCGATGCTCGTTTTCTTTTTCTTTTACCTTTTCTATATGGGGCTGCAGCGGGTCATGATTGTCCGGAATATGCTGCTGCTTCTGCCGTTCTGGGCCTTGTTTGCCGCCCGCGGCGGCGCCTGGGTGGCCGGGCGCCTGCTTCAAGTGCCACGGTGGCACTTCATGGCGTTTGCCGTCTGGACCTGTCTATTGACGGGGCTGGTCTGTCTGAATGCCGGCTGGAACGCGTATGCGGCCGGTACGATTCTGAACAAGGAATCCATTTATCCCGGCAAGGCGCTGATGGCTTACCTGGACCGGCATCCCGCGCAAAAATTCCTGCTGTCACCCGAAGCCGCCCAGTTATTGCGCCCGTCCGGCCGCACGGTCTGGCCGAATGTGACCGGCAATCCCGACGAGGCGGATTACGCCGTCCTGCTGACCACCGAAGTGCAGGATGAAGCGTCCTGGACCGCCAACCGCCACGGCATGTTCCGGCATGTTTTTCCTCCGTATGAAGTGAACCTCGACTACTATCCGACCTGGATTCAGCCGCACCTGGTCGTGCTGTCCGACGAAGAAGCCCGCAAGCTTTTTTGATTCAGGTGCCACGTGGCACCTGAACGGATATTTTCAATTTTTATAGATTGCTAGAAGCTCCCCATTATTAATAGATTAAAATCTATTAATAAAAATATATTCCGTTCTGCCTTCCGGTTCCTCCTCGTTTTTCGGTCCGTAATTTTTTATGCTGACGCCTGTTGATTCATGAACTTTCCCTTGAGGAGGTTAAAACGTCATGACAACGCAATCCGGAATTTTAAAGCCCGACCTTCCGTTTTCCCCGCTGTACTTTATCCCGTCCGTCAGGAGTTCTTTATGAATCGTGCCAGCCGGTTGTTTCGTGCCACTGCAGCAATAATCGCCTTTATTTTTTCTACGGAACAAATGCTGACGGCGGCGCCGCCGGAATGGCAGGCCGGCACGGCCGGCGAATACCTGCCGGTGCGGCCTGCAGAGCCCGCTCCAGCCCGAGAAAGTGACCGCGGACTTCCTTTCGATGCCTTTATGGATTTTATCGACGAGAGTCCGTTAAGTGCCGTGACGGAGATTTTGAAGCGGGAAGCCGGAGAAAAAGAAACGGAGAGTTCCGCGCCATCCGGGGCAATCCCATATGAATTCGAACGCTATTCGCTGGAAGAAGCACTGGATGTCTTTCAACCGGAATATGCCGCGGCGGTGATTCTGGATTCCTTTTCGGCTGCCGATGCGGCAGCCCTGCTGCGTTTGCCCTTTGAAGTTGGAATTGCGGTGCTTCACGGTGAAATTGTCATGTTCTCGACCGGTAATGAGGAGGAAATCGGAGCTTTGCCGGCCGCTCGCCGGTTATTGAACGACGCGGATTTTATGGCCCATACGCATGTGGAAGAAGCCGCCCAGTTCGGCCCTTCCGGGTTTGATTTTTCTGTCGCCGTGGAGGCCCCCAAAATCGAGTATGTGCTGACACGCCGTGGCGCCTTTGCCTACAACCGGAACGGTCTTCAAAACGACGGGCAGGCACTGGACTATGAGGCATTTGCGGCCGCTATTCGGAGGACCCAGTCGGCTCATCCCGCGGAAAGCTCGGTGGAAGCGCGGGCGACGCTGAATGCGTTTATCCGTGAAATGGATCGTTACAACGAAGCTTCTTTCATCGAAAAAGAAATTTTCCGGGCTTCCGCCGAGCCCGTGATTCTGGCCGATAACACGCGCCTTTATTTTAACGGCGAGATTCTGGAACGCGAAGTCACGCCGCAAGGGCATGAAATCTATTACCGTGCGGATGGCAGTACCGAACGGTATGAGGATGAAGACGGCAGCTTTTTGCGATATGCCCCCGACGGCACGATTGAAATTTTCGATGAGGCGGGGCAGTGGCTAGAGACGCTGGAGGCGCGGCCGCAAGTGCCGGCTTTGAATCCAGCCCATGCGCTTGAATTGACGCTTGAAAATGGGGTGAAGGCTTATTACATCGACGGGGCACCGGTCGAGTTCCGGACGGCCTCGGGAATCCGGATTGTTGATTTCGTTCTGGATTCCGAACAAGAGCTTGTGGAAGCCACGCTGGTATATCCGGATGGAACGCTGGAATATTTGAGAATGGGCGCGCTCATTCGCCGCTGGCTGGGGGATGGGACCATTCAGGATTGGACGCCCGCCGGATTGATGATTCGCGAGCAGATTCCGGAAGTCGTGCCGCAGTACTATGCCTATCGCAAACTTGCGCAAAACGAAATCGTGGAAACCCGCCTGTTCACCGCGCAAGGAGCCACGACGGTCTATGACGAGTTCGGTTTGATTCGTGAGACCTCGGAAGGCACGACGACGTTTGTTTATGACCGGGAAGATCAGGAGTCTGGTTTTATTCTTACCCTCGATACGATGACCTCTTCGGCACCTTATGAACAGACGCTGGTCGAAGCGCGGTTTGATCTTGAGGGACGGCCGGTGGAAATGATTCTGGAAAACGGCACCCGGATGCTTTTCGAAAACGGAGCCATCAAAGAAGTTTATGATCCGGCGGGCGAGAGGACGACCTACAGCTATCTCGAAAATCTGGGCTTTTCTGCCGGGCTTCATGTGACGCGCGGCAATCAGGAATTTGTTTACGATGCGGACGGTTTTCTGTCCGCCGTGGTGACTGAATCCGGAACCCTTTATCGGGAGGCACAGGACTCCAACGGGGACGGCCGGATTACGGATGAAGATGTGATTAGTATTTTGCTGGAAGAAGCCGGCGGAAACCGTCTGATGGATTTTGAGCTGGATAGCGAGGGAAAAATCCTGAATGGCATCATCGAAACCCGGGAGGGGATTCGCCAGCGCATTCAAGATGGCGTGCTGACGGAAATGGAAATGCCCGATGGAAAAGTCTACCACATGCAGGACCTCCCCAACGGAGGACGCGAAGCGGTTCTCCAGGAATGGAAGTTTCGGGACGGGATGAAAATCACCTATGGCGGCGGCACGATGGAAGAAATTCTGTTTCCGGACCAGCGTCGTCTTCATACACTTGGTTTTAGTGAAGATCATCAGGTCGAGTCTTTCGTCGAAGAAGACGCGGAGGGCACCCGCCGTTATTTTGAATCGGCAGGCACTGTCTCCGCGCAAGGAGAAAAATCTTTCCGGCTGATGCGACTGGAGACCGTTGCGGGATCCAGTATTTTTTATGGAGCCGACGGTCAGATCGAGGCCGTGACTTTGCCCGACGCCAGTGAATTTAAGGTTCGCTATGAGGGCGAAGAAACAGGAGATAAAAAGATCCGCTTTGAAAGCGGGCATGAGCAGCGCACGTTTTCGTCGGACGGCCGTCTGCTGGAGCTTTTGGAAGGCGGGGTCGCGGCCGATGTGGCGAATGACCAGATCCAGCGGTTGTTCACGCGCTTTGGCGCGGTGGAGATGCCGGTTTTTACGGAAGCCGGCGAAATGTCGGGTGAGATTACCTTTGTCGACGGGGCCCGGTTGACCGTCGCAAACGGCGTGTTGGTCAAGGCGGTCCGCCCCAATGGCACGCAGGTGCATTATGAGGCCGGCCGCGTGGCCGCCGTCGAGACCGCCACGGATTATTATCCGGTCATTTACCAGCAGAATTCTGAAGGCAAGTATACGGACATCCGGATCCGCATGAGTGCCGAACCGGATGCGGCGGAATACCCGCTCATTCCTTTTCTGCAGAATCCCGAGCTCCTCATGGCCTCGGCAAAAAGCATGATTCCGGACCACCCGGTGGTTTTTCACGGCGACAGCACCATTCAAATGGAATCTTCCCCGTATGGCGACGGTGCCGTGGCGTTTGACGGGTCCGGGGATTACCTGAGTCTGGAACATTCCGAAGATTTTGAATTCGGGACCGGCGACTGGACCATTGATTTCTGGGTCAAGCTGGATCAGCAGTCTGGTGAATATTCGATTTTCCGGCATGGAACCCACCTCGATGGCGGTTTTTATATGACGCGCCATGCCGGCATCAACCGGTGGGATTTGATGCTGGCCGGGAACAATAACATTTCAGCTTACAGCACCATGCAGACCGGGAAATGGCATCATATCGCCATTGCCCGCAGCGGTGGCAGTGTGCGGCTTTTTCAGGATGGCCAGCAGATCGGTTCCCGGAGCGTCAGCAGCATGAACGTGAATTATCAGGGAGAGCTCGCAATCGGCTCGTATTATGGCAGTTTCCAGTTTCTGCCGGGGTCGCTGGATGAAATCCGGTTTACCAAAGGTTCGGCGCGCTGGACTTCGAATTTTACGCCGCCGGCCGGACCGGCCCAGGCGGATGCGGAAACAAGCCTGCTCCTGAATTTCGAACCGCCGGCGCCGGTGGCGGAAGAATCTGTGCCGGATATCGAAGAGCTGCGCGAGATTCTGATGCCGCGCGAACTCAAGAATGCGCTTGAAGAAGTCAAGAACGTACGCTCCCTTTTTAAAACAAAAGAAAAATCGGCCGGAGGATCGGGATTGCAGACGTTCACGCTCAATGGCGGCGTGGCGCTCAACACGGCGGACAAAAAATTCGGCGAGGGCAGTCTCGATTTCGACGGCGTAAGCGGGAATG
>CAZGID010000113.1:0-8258 GCA_964526065.1 uncultured bacterium | reverse complement strand
TAACTCTTGTGGATCGAATGGCTTTACTATGTAATCATCTGCGCCAAGCTCCAAACCGACCACCCGGTCGGTTTCTTCCCCTCTCGCGGTGAGCATGATAACCGGTACGTGCCGCGTCTTCTCTCCCTGACGCAGGATTTTCATGATTTCAAAACCGTCAATGCCGGGAAGCATCAAGTCGAGCAGAAGCAAATCGGGGGTGTCCTTGCGGATTTTTTCGAGCCCTTCGGAGCCGGTTCGCGAGCGCTCCGCCGAATAGCCTTCCTGTTGCAGGTGGTAAAGCACCAGCTCGGCAATATTGTCTTCGTCTTCAATCAGGAGGATGCATTCGTTAGCCATTCGGGCCGCTATCATACCCCAAAACGACCCGAAAAGCCAAATGACGGGAAGGATTTAATGTTAGCCTTTATCAATAAAAAACTTACGGTGATTTTAGAGGGAATAGGAGATTTCGTCCGGCAGTTCGTTCAGATCAGTCCTTTCATAAGGAAAGTACTGCCCCAGTTTGCCGCCGATCTGACGTATTGCCGCGGCCAAACCGTCGGCGAAGCGGTCCTCGCGAAAGGCGGCGGCCATACCCGCCGCGATTTCATCCCAGAATCCGGCCGGCACCTTCTCATGAATTCCCCGGTCCCCCAAAACCGCAAAGCGCCGGCTCTTCACCCCCATAAAAATGAGTACGCCGTTTCGGGCCTCCGTCCGCGTCATGCCCAATCGTTCAAACTCCCGCGCGGCATGTGCCAGAATATCCGAATCGGCTTTGCGCTCCAGATGCACCCGGATTTCACCTGACGTTTTTTTCTCTGCTTCCCGAATAGCCGCCACAATGGCATTTTTTTCCTGCCCCGAGAAAAAAAGAAACGGATCCGTACTGCGCTGCACTTTCATCTCTGCCTCCTGTTTCTACCAGCCGCCGCTTGCCCCGCCGCCGCCAAACCCGCCGCCACCGCCGCCGCGGAATCCGCCAAAACCACCGCGGCCGCCATACGTGCCGCCCCGCGAAAAAAGCAAAGCATAGAAAAGCATGCGGAAAAGAAAATAAAGAATCGCCAGCAGCAGGGCAAAGCGGAAGAACCACTCCCAGAACGAGTAGCGGTCACGGTAAAGACGATGCTCGGTCAAATACTGACGGTACCGAACCAGATCGACAATAAAAATCACCGCCGCAAAAGCCAGAGCGAACAATACAAGAATTCTTCCCTGACGTTCGAGCGACGCCCGCTCCTCGGCGGATAAACCGCGCTGCACCGTTGACGGTGCCGTAGAACGGCCTTCATATTCGCCTTCAATCGCTTTTACGATTCCCTGGACACCCGCCAGAATGCCCGCTTCATATTCCCCGCGCTGGAAATAGGGAACAATTAATTGACGGATAATCTGTCCTGCCAATGCATCGGGCAAAGCCCCTTCCAGCCCATATCCGGTTTCTATCCGCATGCGGCGGTCATCCCGAAAAACCACAAAAAGGACGCCGTTATCCCGGCCAGCCTGCCCCGGCTTCCAGGCTTCTGCCAGCCGGATCGAAAAATCTTCCAGTGATTCGTTTTCCAGAGAGGGAAAAACGGCGATAAAAATTTGATTGGAGGTTCTTTGCTCGAAAAGCGCGAGAAATTGCTCGAGACGTGTCTCAACCGGTGCGGAAAGCAACCCGGCGTAGTCGGATACATACCCTTCCGGCTGATCCGGAATCTCAAGGGCCAGCGCCTCGGGCAAACCAAGGAAAAGAAGAAAAAAAAGGCTTACTAAAGAAAGCCGGATTCACCGCATCAGCCGCCTTAAAAATGAACGGCAGGCGCCTGGCTGGCTCCCGCTTCGGCTTCAAAATACGCCTTTTTCTCAAAGCCCATCATTCCGGCAATGAGATTATTGGGAAAGACACGGATTTGCGTATTGAAATCACGCGCCGCTTCATTAAAACGCCGGCGTTCAACGGTAATGCGGTTTTCCGTGCCCTCCAGCTGCGTCTGCAGCGCGAGAAAATTCTGACTGGCCTTCAAATCCGGGTATCGCTCGACGGTGACCAGCAGCCGGCTCAGCGCCGACGACAGCTGTTGCTGCGCCGCCTGGAATTGCTGCAGTTTGGCCGGATCATTGATCAAGTCTTCCGAGACATTCATCTGCGCCACTTTGGAACGCGCTTCCACCACCTGCTGCAGCGTTTCTTGTTCGTGCGCCGCATACCCTTTCACGGTCTCGACCAGATTGGGAATCAAATCAAGGCGTCTCTGGTAGACGTTTTCCACCTGAGCCCACGCGCTTTCAACCGATTCTTCCGCCGTGACAAGTTTGTTATAAATGCCGC
This sequence comes from uncultured bacterium, assembly GCA_964526065.1. GTDB lineage: Bacteria > Omnitrophota > Omnitrophia > Omnitrophales > Aquincolibacteriaceae > CAZGID01. The sequence goes on along the minus strand of CAZGID010000113.1, from coordinate 5,956 downwards.
CAAAAACAAGAAGCCAAAGTACAATCAAACCGGCAATCACTGCCAGTGCAATTAAAAGTCCTTTTTTCATGAAAGTCTCCTTTTCGCTTGGTCCTGCATTCTAACGCCCGAAGGCCGTTGCGGCAAGGGCAATGCCCGTGTATCATGCAAACGATGCTTCTGGATGCCGGAATCCTTCTCGCGTTTATCCTCTATTCCGTGACCGCTGGTTTCATGTCCCGCAAATTTGCTTCGCGCGGAATGAACGAATATTTTCTGGCGGGCCGTTCGCTTAAAGGGTGGCAAGCCGGTCTCAGCATGGCCGCCACCCAGTATGCGGCCGACACTCCACTTCTGGTGACCGGCCTTGTCGCAACAGCCGGACTCTTCTCCCTGTGGCGGCTCTGGATTTATGCCATTGCGTTTCTTTTCATGGGATTTCTGCTTGGCAGCTGCTGGCGCAAGGCTGGCGTACTCACTGATGCGGAATTAACCGAATTCCGGTATTCCGGCAATGCGGCGCTTTTTCTGCGCGTGGTCAAAGCCATTCACATGGGGACAGTCATCAACTGCACGATCCTCGCCATGGTGCTGCTGGCGGCCACCCGCATTGCAGAACCTTTTTTAATCTGGCATGAATGGCTGCCCGCCTCGTTCATCAACTCGCTGGCCGGATGGCTGCAATCGATTCAGTTTAATCTTTCTACATTAAGTGATAGCGATCCGGCCGCATGGCTTCGATCCGCTGATAATCTGATTTCGATTCTGGCCATTCTTCTCTTCACAACGCTTTATTCCACCACAGGCGGTTTGCGAAGCGTTGTCGCCACCGACGTCGTCCAAATTACCATCGCTCTCATTGCCACATTTCTGTATGCGTGGGAAATTCTTCAAAGAACCGGCGGAATTCAGGGCTTGCGGCCTCAAATCGAAAACCTGTACGGCTCTGCCGCAACCGAATCCCTTTTTTCATTTGGACCGGTTCAATGGGATTCGGCCGTGTGGCTTTTTATCGGTGTCCTGGCCGTTCAGTGGTTTGCCCAAGTCAATGCCGACGGCACCGGTTATCTCGCACAGCGTACGATGGGATGCGCCAGCAACCGCGAAGCCAAATCAGCGGCCGTCATTTTTACTTTCACGCAGGTGCTCCTTCGCAGTTTGCTCTGGCTGCCGATTGCCATCGGGCTTTTGATTCTTTATCCAGCTGCCGAATTACCGGGAATCGCCGGATCTTCTGAGGAATTCCGGATATTCCGCGAAAGCACCTTTGCCCTGGGGATCCGGGACTACCTGCCGCCCGGCATTCGCGGCTTGATGCTGACCGGCCTGCTTGCGGCTTTGGCGTCGACGATTGATACTCATTTGAACTGGGGCGCCTCTTACTGGACAAACGATGTCTATAAACGCTTCGTCATGGAAAAGGGATTCCGTCGTCTGCCTTCTTCACGAGAACTGGTTCTAGTCGCCCGGCTTTCAAATGTCCTGATTCTGGTCATTGCTTTATGGATTATGAAAAACCTGGAATCGATCCAATCCGCCTGGAAACTGACACTTCTGTTTGGATGCGGATTGGGCCCCGTTTTAATTCTACGATGGATCTGGCACCGCATTAATGTGTGGTCGGAGATTGCGGCCGGTGCCGGATCCCTCATCCTTTCCCTTTTTCTTCTATCCCGGTTTCCGGAAGCCGATGAAAGCCGCCTGATGCTGATTGTCACGGCCGCCACCACGGCGCTGGTCCTCGCGGTCACTTTTTTAACCCGGCCGACAGCGATTGAGGATTTAAAAAAGTTCTATGCGCGCGTGGGACCTCCGGGATTCTGGCGCCCGGTTGCCCGGCACGCCGGGGATGCTCCCCACCGGCCTCTTTATCTTTTCCGGCGCTTCGGCCTGGCGCTTGTAGCGGCTTCCCTGACAGTTTTTCTGCTTCTGGTCGGGGCCGGCAGCTTTTTGCTGGGCGATGCTTCATGGGTCGCTTGCCTTTGGATCGGCCTTGGGCTTATTCTGATTCCGGTATGGTGGCGTCTGGCGTTCCACAGCGGCGAAGAACCGCTTGAGCGGGATTCAGAAATGATCCGGTAAGCCGATAAACCATAGAGATTCCCAAAATTCATTCATTGTTATTTCTTCTACACCAACCAAGGAGGAAAGGAAATCATGATATCGGCTAACGCAACGGCAATGTTCGGTCTGGCGGCTGCCATTCTGAGCATTCTCTTCACTTGTATTCTGGCATTCAAAGTCATGAAAAGTCCGGATGGAAGTCCGAAGATGATTCAGATTGCACAAGCAGTACGCGACGGATCGGCCGCGTATCTGCGTCAGCAATATCTGGGCGTCTCGGTTTTCTTCCTGATTGTTTTTGCCCTTCTCATGTATCTTTCCTTTCAGGGATATCTGGTCATCTACATTCCCATCGCCTTTCTGGTGGGCGGCTTCTTTTCAGCGCTGGCCGGTTATATCGGTATGGCAATCGCCACCCGGGCAAGCAGCCGCACCTCTCAGGCGGCACTGGAAGGTTTGAACCGCGCCCTGCGCGTGGCCTTTTCCGGCGGCGCCGTCATGGGCTTTATTGTCGTGGGCCTCGGCTTGCTCTATGTCGCCGGATGGTTTGTCATCCTTCGCCATATTTTTTCAACCGCACCTGAATTTCAGAATATGGACCAGCTGGAGTTGATGGCTCAGACCATTCTGCCATTCGGTGTCGGTGCCAGTTCCCAGGCGCTCTTTGCCCGCGTCGGCGGCGGCATTTTTACCAAGGCGGCGGACGTTGGAGCCGACCTGGTCGGAAAAGTGGAAGCGGGTATCCCGGAAGATGATCCCCGGAATCCGGCCGTGATCGCGGATAACGTTGGAGACTGCGTCGGAGACTGTGCCGGCATGGGGGCCGACCTTTTTGAATCCTATATTGGATCCATTCTGGCCGCCATGGCACTTGCAGCCAGTGCCGGTCTGGGTTTTGAAGGCATGGTCCTGCCCATGGCAATTGCCGGGGCCGGCATCGTCGCCTCCATCATTGGATTCTTTTTTGTCCGTTCGGGCGAAAACACCAACCAGTCGGTTCTGCTCGCCGCCATGCGCAAAGGCGTGGTCGTCAGCAGCCTGCTGGTCATCGGATTTTCCTGGTTCATTGTTCCCATGTGCATCGGCCAAAATGCGACTGGCATTTTCTGGGCGGTCGTTGCCGGTCTGCTGGCGGGCTTGGCCATCAGTTTTGTAACTGAATACTTTACCTCTTCGACCTACGCCCCAACGCAGGGAGTTTCTGCAAGTGCGCAGACAGGACCCGCCACGGTGATTATTTCCGGAACGGCTGTTGGGATGATGGCCACGGCTGTCCCCGTGCTTCTGGTTTCTGCTGCCGTCATGGCCGCTTACTATTTTGCCGGAGGATTTGAAAACTTTTCACTCGGGCTTTACGGGATCGGCATTGCCAGCGTCGGCCTGCTTTCCACACTGGGAATCACGATGGCTTCGGATGCTTATGGCCCAATCGCCGACAATGCCGGCGGTAACGCGCAGATGGCGGGTCTCCCCCCCCACGTGCGTGAAAGAACGGACGCGCTGGACAGTCTCGGCAATACCACGGCGGCGACGGGCAAGGGTTTCGCCATTGCCTCGGCTGCATTAACGGCACTGGTTTTGATTGTCGCCTACAAGGATTTGGTGGTTCGTCTCGGCGGCGTCATTAACCTCAGCGTGACCGAACCCCGTTTTGTCATCGGGCTGTTCATCGGCGGCATGCTGCCCTTTGTTTTCTCGGCACTTCTCATGGGTTCCGTGGGACGTGCGGCATCCAAAGTCGTGATTGAAGTGCGCCGGCAATTCCGGGAAATCAAAGGCATTATGGAAGGCACAGGACGTCCCGATTACGCCCAGTGCGTACAAATCGTTACGGCTGCAGCTCAAAAGGAAATGCTGGCCGCGGCGCTGCTGGCCCTCGTGGCACCGGCCTTAACCGGCTGGCTGCTTGGAATTGAAGCGGAAATGGGCCTGCTGCTCGGCGCGCTGGTGAGCGGATTCGTGCTGGCGATTTTCATGGCAGCCGCCGGCGGCAGCTGGGACAATGCCAAGAAATACATCGAGGAAGGAAATTTCGGCGGCAAAGGTTCCGACGCTCATAAAGCGGCGGTTGTCGGCGATACGGTGGGCGATCCGTTCAAGGATACCGCCGGACCTTCCATCAACATTCTCGTCAAACTGATGTCCATGGTGGCCATCGTACTGGCCTCGTTCATGCTGCAGTATTCGCTGTTTTAATTCCAGCGGATTCAACGGACCTTCCGGTCTATCCAGGGGACAGGAGCTTAGCTCCTGTCCCCATTTTTTTTATTTCCTGCGAACCTGAAGAATGGCTTGCGGCAGATAATCCAGCAAGTCGCCTGCGGCGAGACTGACCTCTCCGGTCTTCCGGATCGCCAGATCCGCTGCCCGGCCGTGCAGAAAAACGGAAAATCGCGCGGCATCCCAAAACGAAAATTTCTGCCCCAGCAACGCCGCAATCATACCGGTCAACACATCACCGGTGCCCCCGGTTGCCATCCCGGCATTGCCGGTCGTATTGATATAAATTTTACCGGTCGGAGACGCAACAACGGTCCGCCGTCCTTTCAAAATCACCAGCGTGTGAAACTTCCTGGCCATGGCCGCTGCCTGCCGCCGGCGCGCTGATTCGGAAGTTCCGGCAGAACATCCGAAAAGCCGTTTAAATTCGCCCGGATGCGGCGTCAAGATCGCCCCGCGCGCTGCCCTGGCAAGCGACGAAGAGGCTCCTTCAAAGGCATTCAATCCATCCGCATCCACAACCGCTGGAAGCAAATGGTGTTCGAGTATTTTCCGAACAAGTTGGGCGGTTTCCCCCTGCCGGGACAATCCCGGACCGATGGCGAATACATCTTGTGTGGAAGCAAAGCGGCGTATCTCCGGCCAGGCACGCAAGGCCAATGCACCCGCCCGGGTGGAAGGTAAAGGGCGAACCATCACTTCAACCGAACGGCGCGCCAGAATCGGGTAAACCGCTTCGGGGACTCCCAGTGTCACTAAACCGGCACCGGCCCGGACCGCCGCCATGGAAGCGAGATAAGCAGCCCCGGTGTAGCCGCGGCTGCCAGCCAGAATGAAGACCCGGCCAAAATCACCTTTATGGGCGGCAGGCGGCCGAGGAGGCCACTTCTTCCGAATTTCCTGGAGAAGCGTCATGAAAACTCCGCAATGAGGGGTTAACGGGAACGAATCCGGCGTTTCATTTCACGCACGGCTTGCTTCATACCGCACGTCAGCGCACGACTCACAATCGAATGCCCGATATTCAGTTCCTCGATTTGAGGAATGACCGCCACCGGCCGGACATTGGAATAATCCAGGCCATGGCCGGCATTTACCTTCAGTCCCAGGGATGCCGCCAAGCGGGCCGCTTCCCGAATGCGCTTCAGCTCCGCTTGCTTCTTTTTGCCGCGGGCATTGGCATAGGTTCCCGTGTGAATTTCGATTGCTTCCGCTCCGACGCGGGCGGACGCACGCACCTGAGCTGGAACCGGGTCAATAAACAGGCTGACTTCGGAACCCGCCCGGCTCAACTGCCCCACGACACGCGCCATGGTTTTCTCCTGGCGGTGCACATCGAGTCCGCCTTCAGTAGTCAATTCCTGTCGTTTTTCGGGCACGAGACAAACTTTGGCAGGACGAATTCGAAGCGCAAAACGCACAACCGACGGATGCACCGCCATTTCAAGATTCAGGGGCAGCGGTACTTTTTTCTGAATAGCCCGGACATCAAATTCCTGAATATGACGGCGGTCTTCGCGCAAATGAACCGTAATTCCGTCGGCCCCGCCCAGAAAGGCTTCCCTGGCGGCATGACAAGGGTCCGGTTCCTTCCCGCCCCGCGCCTGCCGGACTGTCGCCACATGGTCGACGTTCACGCCCAGTTTTTTTATTTTTCCGGATCGCGCCTTCATGATCCGGCCCGGCTGATTTT
>CAZGID010000112.1:0-8384 GCA_964526065.1 uncultured bacterium | reverse complement strand
TCGACTGGTATATGAGCCGCCCGCTGCATGTGCTGGCCATCTGGGAGGGCGGGCTTGTTTTTCAGGGAGGCATGATTCTTTCGTTTCTGGCTGTCTGGCTTCGAAGCCGGCGCGATAAAATTCCGTTTCTGCATATCCTGGATTTTTTTATGCCGTATGTGGCATTGGTGCACGCCTTCGGCCGGATCGGCTGCTTTTTGAACGGCTGTTGCTACGGAAAATATTGCCCCTGGCCCTGGGCGGTTCAATTTCCCGGCCTGCACTATGCGGCTCACCCGACTCAGCTTTATGAGGCGGCTTTTGATTTCCTTCTCTTTTTCTTTTTACTGCGCCGGACAGCGGTCAAAAAATTTCAGGGCGAAATTGCGGGACTGTACTTTTTTCTTTATGGTGTGGGTCGCTGGACTATTGAATGGTGGCGCGCCGACAACCCGGTGTGGGGGCCTTTTACGATTTATCAATGGATCAGCCTGGGATTGATAGTGGCGGCGGGATCCTTTTTGTTGTTCCGGTATTCTAAAGCGTCCACCGGGAGGCGGATTTAAATGAACGACGATATTGAAAAGATGGAATCGGGATTTGAAGAACTGGAAGTTGACAGTTCGGGAGAAGGGGAACGGTTGGATGCTTATCTGGCTCGCTGTCTGACGGACCGTTACTCACGGACGCGAATTAAAAAAATGGTGGAAGATGGATCCATCCGGATCGAAGGGCGCCGTGTTGCCGCCCATTACCACCTCAAGGCCGGTGAAAAAATCCAGCTCCAGGCGCCGGATACCGAGGAGCCCGCGACGCGCGCGGAAGATATTCCTCTGGATATTCTGCATGAAGATGATGATCTTATTGTGGTGAATAAACCGGCCGGAATGGTCGTCCATCCCGCGCACGGAAATTTAGAACATACCATGGTCAATGCCCTGCTTTTTCACACCCGGCAATTGTCCGGCACCGGAGGTCCGGTACGGCCCGGCATTGTGCATCGCCTGGATAAGGATACATCCGGGGTTCTGGTCGTAGCCAAAAACGAAAGAGCCCATGGGATCCTGGCCCGTCAGTTCAAAAACCACTCCATCGAGAGAACCTACATGACGATTGTGCGGGGCGTGGTGCAGCATAATGAAGGGGTGGTGGAGGAGCCCGTCGGACGTGCTTTTTTGAACCGGAAAAAAGTGATCATCAAACCCTCGGGCGGCAAAGATGCGACAACTTATTTTTCTGTCCTCCAGCGCTTTCCCAAGGCCGACGCTTCGTTGTTAAAAATACAACCTCAAACGGGACGTACCCATCAAATCCGCGTCCATATGGCGCATATCGGGCATCCGGTCTTCGGCGATTCCTTGTATGGTATTGCTTCTCCCTGGATTAACCGTCAGGCACTGCATGCCGCCGGCCTGGGCTTCACGCATCCGACAAGCGGCAAACGGCTGGCCTTTGAAAGTGCCTTGCCGGAGGATATGCAATATCTGCTCCGCCAGCTTGAATCCCAGGGCTGAGTGCCCTATAATATTGGCTCATCTTGACTTACGATACTCGAGGCACGCGCATGGCATCCTTTTTTCAGCGGACGCAGATTTTTCTCCAGATGATCAAATTCGAGCATTCGATTTTTGCGCTTCCGTTTGCCTACCTGGGTCTTTTTCTTGCTGAAGGCGGATTGCCGCGGCTTGAGGTGTTTGGATGGGTGACTCTCGCAATGGTTTCTTTCCGCACCTTCGGGATGAGCATGAATCGTCTGGTGGATTCGCAAATTGATGCCCGTAATCCACGCACACGGGATCGCGCCTTACCGGCAGGAAAATTGACGCCCCGTTTTGTCTGGCAGGTGGCCGGTCTTTCGCTTTTTCTTTTTGGCTGGGCGGCGTGGCAACTGAACTCATTGTGCTTTTCTCTTGCCTGGTTTCCGGCAGCGCTCGCTGTCCTTTATCCCTTCATGAAACGGTTCAGCTGGTTTTCACATTTCGTTCTTGGAATGATTCTGGGAATTGCTCCTTACGGAGCGTGGCTCGCGGCCCGGCCCGAGTTTTCCTGGATTCCGGGCCTTCTCACGATTGGAGTGACGGCCTGGGTGGCTGGATTCGACATGATTTATGCATTGCAGGACGAAAGTTTCGATCGTGAAAATCAGCTGTATTCCTTTCCGGCACGGTTTGGTCAGGCCGCAACCTTGACGGCGGTCCGGATTCTTCATGCGGTGGCCCTCATCAGTTGGGCATGGGCGGGACTTCAGTCGGGACTTGGAGCGGTTTATGCGGCCGGGCTTTTGATGGTGGGTTTCTTTTTGATCCGGGAAAACTTTCTCGCAGGTCGAGGCCTTAAATATATACAGGAAGCTTTTTTTACGATGAATGCGGTTGTGAGCGTGGCGCTCTTTCTGGCCGTCTGGGCCGATTTGAGCTTTCGTGGAGGACCGGTCGGATGAAACCTGTAATCGTTGGGATGACGGGAGCGAGTGGAACGATTTATGGGCTTCGGCTGGTGCAGGCCTTGACGCAGGCCGGCCGGCAGGTAGCGCTTGTGGTTTCGGATTCGGCCCGGCTGGTGATTCAGGAAGAACAGGGGAAAGTACTGCGTAATCCCGTCGACAAGGCATCGTGGAAAGAGTGGCTGGACGATGCCTCTCTGGATTTTTTGGAAATTTTTCCGTTCCGTGATTTTACGGCGCCCGTCGCAAGCGGTTCTTATCCGGCCGAAGCGATGATTATCATGCCTTGCAGCATGGGAACTTTAGGAGCGATCGCTTCCGGCATTTCCCAGAATCTCATTCACCGGGCGGCAGATTGCACACTGAAGGAAGGGCGGCCGCTGATTCTTGTGCCTCGTGAAACGCCGTTAAATGCCATTCACCTCGAAAATATGCTGAAGCTGTCCCGTATCGGCGTGCGGATCGTTCCGGCCATGCCGGGCTTTTATGCCGGGGCTTCCAGCGTTGAGGAACTGGTCGATTTCATGGTTGGAAAAGTTCTGGATCAGCTGGGTATTTTTCATACGCTCTATCCGCGCTGGACGGGAAAAAATTCCGGCGCGGAAAGCAAAGGACGTATTTCATGACGACCTCGGCGGTTCGCCTCAAAGCCCGCATCGGCCGCATTCACTACATCAATACAATTCCGTTTTATCATGGTCTGGTTTCGGACCGCGAAATGCAGTTCTACGAAAATTTTCCAACCAAGGTCAATCTCGCGATGCGCAAAGGCCAGATTGATATTGCGCCCGTGTCTTCTCTGGAATATCTCAACAATCAGCAGAAGTATCTGCTTCTGCCCGGCCTGGCAATTGGCGCGCGTGATTTTTCCGGCAGCGTTCTCTTGTTTTCAAAGGTGAAGATCAATGACCTTGATGGAAAGACAATTGCACTTTCCCGCGAAAGCTTGAGTTCCGCGGTTCTGCTTCGGATTCTTTTGCGGTTCCGTTACAAGTTTCAGAACCGGTTTGTTCTGACCGGCGAGGAACCCGGCACGATGCTGGATAAGCATCAGGCGGGCCTGGTTATTGGAGACAAGGCGTTATCCTTCCGGCCGGAAGGATTTTGTTATAAATATGATCTCAGCGAATTATGGTGGAACTGGACAGAAAAGCCGTTTTGCTTTGCTGTTTGGGCGGTTCAACGGCGTTTTGCACGGGATAATCCGGAGGTTTTGAGTGCCTTGTACCACACCATTATCCGGAACCGGGAAAAGAATCTCGCGGATATCGAAACACTTATCAAAGAGAGCCTTCAGATGTCGTTTCTGGACCCTGATTTCTCAAAAATTTTTGGCTATCTTTTTAACCTGAATTACACTCTGGATCCGGCCATGGAAGAAGGGCTGAGCCTGTTTTACCGTCTGGCTCACCGTCTCGGGCTTTCGCCCCGGCCGCGGGCTTTGGAGTTTTTCAATCCGGCGGAGGTTTGATCGATGGATATGTTTGACAAAATTTTGAAACGGCGCCTGGATGGCGAACGTCTCAACCTGGAGGAAGGCGTTTTGCTGTATTCGTGTGATTTGCTTCGTCTCGGTATGGCGGCCAACCAGATTGTCGAACAAATGAATCCCGCGCGTCTGGTGACGTTTATTGTCGACCGTAATATCAGCTACACGAATGCCTGCGTCGTCGACTGTGATTTCTGTGCTTTCTACCGCCGTCCCGGCGATAAGGAAGCATACACATTGAGTTATGAACAGATTTTTTCTAAAATTCAGGAACTGGTTGATATCGGTGGCACTCAGGTTCTGATTCAGGGAGGCGTGAATCCGGAGTTGCCGCTGGAGTATTATCTCGATTTGATTCGTGCTATCCGCGAAAAATTTCCGCAGGTATTTATCCATTCCTTTTCCGTGGTGGAATTCGACATGATTTCCAAAAAATTCAGAATGCCGTTGCCCGAAGTTTTTCGCCGGTTCCGGGAGGCCGGTTTGAATTCGCTGCCGGGCGGTGGTGCGGAAATTCTGGTGGAACGCGTACGGAAGATTATCAGCCCCAAGAAAGCGAGCACGGAGCGGTGGATTGAAGTTATGCGGCACGCCCATGAAGCGGGTTTGAAGTCGACGGCCACTATGGTGGTGGGTCATGTTGAAACCATTGAAGAAAGAATCATGCACTTGATCACCGTTCGTGATCTTCAGGATCAGACCGGAGGCTTCCGGGCTTTCATTCCCTGGACTATGTCGCCGGAAGGTACACCCCGGATGCAGCATATTCAGCAGGCGGGCGGTGAAGATTATCTCAAGACCATTGCCATTTCCCGGTTGATGCTGGATAACTTTGAGCATATTCAGAGCGGCTGGCTGACGGAAGGATTGAAACTGGGCCAGGTGGCTTTGAATTTTGGTTGTGATGATATGGGGGGCACGTTGCTCGAGGATAAGGTGCTCGAGCCGACAGGGATTGAAGTGCATACACGGCCCAACGATTTGATCCGGTTAATTCGCGAGGCGGGGTATGTTCCAGCTCAGCGAAACACGAACTACGAAATTTTGAATGTCTACAACTGATTTAGCCTCTCCTGAAAAAAAGCAGATTCGCGAATTCTTTGACGCGATTGCTCCGCGTTATGACTTTTTGAACACCTTCTTGAGCTTTCGCATGGATGATTTGTGGCGGCGGAAGGCCTTGGCGCGGGTGTTAAAACCGGAATATCGCTCGGTTCTGGATCTGGGTATCGGAACGGGAAAATTTCTCAAACTGTTTCTCGAAAAAAAATCCTGGAAGCAGGCCGTGGGGCTGGATTTTTCTCAGGGGATGCTGGTTCGGGCGCGGGAAGATTTGAAACAGACGACCGGCCTGGTGAGTGCGGATTTTCATGATTTACCGTTTTTGGATGAATCGTTTGATTTGATTGTTTCCAGCTTTACGCTCCGAAGCGTTAAAGACATTCCGCGGTTTCTTTCGGAAGTAAATCGCGTACTCCGTCCGGGCGGGACCGCGGCTTTTCTTTGTCTGACCCGGCCGAAAAGCGCCTGGATGCGCGGTCTTTATTTCCCTTATTTGAAGTATTATCTGCCATCCATCGGGCGTGTTTTTTCCCGGCATGAACAGGCATATTCCTTTCTTTCCGAATCGATTCAGAATTTCCAGGCTCCTGAAGTAACCCTGCAGATGATGCGGGACGCAGGATTTCAGAACGTGAACGGAGAAACTTATACGTTTGGCGCGGCAACGCTGTTTCGAGGCGAAAAATGAATCTGGAAGAAAAACTTCGCTCTCTAGGATTGACACTGCCGCCCCCGCCGTCGCCGGCGGGTTCGTATACGCCCGTTGTTTTGGAAGGAAAGACGGCTTATTTAAGCGGCCAGATTGCCAAGACCGGGGAAGGGCGGGTTGTGGCGGGGCATGTGGGGCGCGACCTTTCACTGGAAGAGGGGCAGCAGGCAGCGCAGATGGCCGCTTTAAATGCGCTCAGCTTGATCCATAAGGAAATCGGAGAAGAAAAAGTGAGCCGTATTCTCCGCATGGTCGGCTATGTGCAGGCGGCACCGGATTTCTTTGAAATTCCGGCTGTGATTAACGGGGCATCAGATTTATTTCAGAAAATCTTTGGTGCGGCCGGAGTCCACGCCCGTTCGGCCGTGGGCGTATCGAATCTGCCTATGCGGACGGCGGTTGAGCTCGAACTGACATTGTTATTGAAATGAAAAACTGGGTTAAATTTACATTAGCGATTGTTGTGATTCTGACCGCCAGTGTCATCCTTTCGCCCATTCTGTACAAAAATCTTCCCTGGGATTTCAAATTCGAACGGATTTTTAACCGAATTTTTATGATTGGAACGCTGGGAGCGGTGATTCTTTTTGTGCGCATTCGGCGGGAAACGCTTGAAAAATACGGGCTCATCTGGCGGTCCGGCAGTGCCGGTCTGGCGATGAAAGGCTTCTTTTTAGGTGTCGGAACGCTGCTGGCCCTTGCAGGGGTGAAGGCGTCCAGCGGCGCTGTGACATGGGCCCCTTCGGTCTCAGTTCTTGCCTTTTTTTTAAAGGCGCTTGGTATTTTTTTGACCGCTTTTCTTATCGGGATCATTGAAGAATTCTTCTTTCGTGGTTTCATTTATGATTCCTTCCGGAAAAGATTCCAATGGCCGCTTCTTGGAGCATTGCTGGCAACGAACGTATTTTATTCTCTGGTCCATTTTGTGGCCTACCGGAAGCCATTTATCGATGATGATCCCGGCTTTCTGGATAGTCTTCGGCTTGCCGTGGTGCCGTTTACGCAATTGCAGTATTTTCCGGAGTATTGGCACGCGGCTTTGGGGTTATTTATTTTTGGGCTGGTGCTTAACTTTATCCGGATTCACACGGACTCGCTATATCCGGCGATAGGTCTCCACGCCGGCTGTGTTTTTTTTATTAAAACCGATGGGATGCTGGTTAATTACCTGAACCCCAACCCTCTGTTCTGGTCCGGTGAAAAGATGTATGATGGTGCGGTCGGATGGGTTTTTCTGGCGGCGATGAGTCTGGTCGTCCCATTATTATTTCCAAAAAGAAACGGACAGGCGACGGTATGAGAAAAGTCCTGATGGCGTTTATTGCGCTATTGATCATTCCGGGGCAGGGAGGAGCCGCACCGGATCAGTGGCTCGAAGAAATCCCAACGGCAGTTCATTTCCATGAACACCTGCCTTCTGCATCTGTATTTCTGATTAAAAAAGTGGAAAGCCAGGGGCTTTACGAGGCTTCCCGCATGGAAAAGGTTTATGCCCAGTGGACGCAGGATCGCTTTGTCATTCCGGAACAGCCGGAAGCCGAACCCGTTCTGGTGACGGAATTGACGTACCAGGGAATACCCCAAAATGCTATTTTCTTTCCTCCCTCAGAAACGGGAACCAAAGTCATGCAATTCTATGAAGTGCCGGCGGGTAGCCGTCTTTTACTTCAGTACGGCATCGATGATCGGGGCGTCGAAGAGAAATCGGATGCGCTGATTTATCTTGGAGTCTGGATTGGTAATAAGCGGATTACCCGGATCCAGGCGCCGACCAGCGGGGGCTGGAAATCCGATGTCCTTGATTTGGGGCATTTGGCTTTCTTAAAGCGGCCGGTTACCGTAACCTTCGAAATTACCTCCGACAGCCCACGCGCTCGCCGTTTTGGTTTCTTGGCCTCCATGCTGGAATGACGTAACACATTATTTTAAAACGAGTTAAGGCATTTCTCTTTGTTGTTCTTCCTGTAAGGTCCTTTTTTCCCCTCTCTCGGTTTTCTGCCACTTTCCTGTATCATTTAAAAATGTTCTAAATTGTTAGCTCTTTTGACTTAACGCTAACCAACAGGTATCTTTTAATTATAAAAGAATTTAATAAGCTCGCCCAAGGATGCACAGACTATTTAGTCTTTGGGCACTGGAGATGCTGTGCGATTTCGCATAAAGCCAACAGAGCGGAAACGCTTCCGGCGATTTGTCTCTTTACTGCAAATCGTTCTATTCCTTTTCTCTATCATTCAATCGGAAACGCCGTTTTTGTATGCCGCTTCCGGCCAGCCCGATGCGGCCGAAGACTTTATTCCCATTCCCAGCACCGTCGATCTGCTCACAGAAGAAAGCCGGTGTCTCACCGATATGGATTGTGCCAATGGTGAAACCTGTCGCAATAATCAGTGCGTTGAATCCCGCGCCGCACAATCCGCAACCGATTGCCGTTTTGGTGAAGTCGCGGTCACCAATGGCAGCCAGACATTTTGCCAGCCGGATGAATGTTCCATTGGCTGCGCAGAACATCAGGCATGCGATGAAACACGACAGCCCCGGGTGTGTGTCGATAAATGTCCTTCCGGTTCCGGACAAATCTGGAATGGATTTTCTTGTGATTGTCCCCAGGGTCAGGAAAAAATCGGGAGCACCTGCGCAGATATTCAATGCGCTGACGGGCAGGAAAAACGGGATGGAAAATGCATGGATTGTCCACCCTA
>CAZGID010000111.1:0-8394 GCA_964526065.1 uncultured bacterium | reverse complement strand
GCTCAGATCGTTGGAGAGGATCATTTCACGGACGGCAATAATGCGATCGCCTTCAAAGAACATGTGTTCCGTCCGGCAAAGACCGATGCCTTCCGCGCCAAACTTGCGCGCCACATCCGAATCATGCGGCGTATCCGCATTGGTCCGAACGCGCAGGCGGCGGATACCGTCGGCCCACTTCATCAGCTTGCCGAAACTTCCGGAAAGCTCGGGTTCGATCGTATCAACTTTACCGAGATACGCTTCACCAAGAGTTCCATCAAGCGAAATAAAATCGCCTTCTTTCACGGTCTTGCTGCCGACCCGGAATTCCTTGGTTTTGTAGCTGATGTGAACATCTCCGGCACCGGCGATACAGCATTTCCCCATGCCGCGGGCCACCACGGCGGCGTGTGACGTCATCCCGCCGCGAGCGGTCAAAATACCTTTCGCCGCATGCATACCGCCAAGATCTTCCGGCGAAGTCTCGATGCGAACCAGAATCACGGGTTCGCCCCGGCCGGCCCAGGCTTCGGCTTCATCCGCACTGAACACCACGCGTCCTGTCGCAGCGCCCGGGGAAGCCGGCAGTCCTTTGACCAGCAATTCCTTTTTCTGTTTGGGATCAAACATCGGGTGCAGCAGCTGATCGAGCTGTTTGGGATCGACCCGCAGCAGCGCATCATTCTGTTTGATCAAACCTTCTTTAACGAGGTCGACGGCAATTTGAACGGCCGCGGCCGCAGTCCGTTTTCCATTGCGGGTCTGCAGCAGATAGAGTTTACCTTCCTGAATCGTAAACTCGATATCCTGCATGTCCCGGTAATGGTTCTCCAGCTTTTTCCGAATAGCCACCAGCTGTTTGTAGATGTTCGGCCAGTTGTTAGCCATTTCATCCAGCGGCTGAGGCGTCCGGATACCGGCCACCACGTCTTCTCCCTGGGCGTTGACCAGGAATTCGCCGTAAAACTTGTTTTCACCATTGGAAGGATTCCGCGTAAAACAAACCCCCGTGCCGGAATCATTTCCCATATTGCCGAACACCATCGCCTGCACGTTCACAGCCGTTCCCAGCAAGCCCCGGATTTCGTTCAGCTTGCGGTAACGCAGCGCACGCGGATTGTTCCAGGAGTTGAAAACCGCATTGATGGATTTGGTCAACTGATCGTACGGATCGGTGGGAAATTCTTCGTTCGTATGTTCCTGATAGATCTTCTTGTACTGCGCCACAACATCACGAAGATCCGAAGCGGAAAGATCGGTATCCAGCTTGGCTCCGACTTTTTCCTTCTTTGCGTGAAGCGCTTCTTCAAAGTTCTCGTGTTCCACGCCCATCACGACGTTACCGAACATCTGAATGAAACGGCGGTAAGCATCCCAGGCGAAGCGTTCATTTTCCGTTTTGATGATCAGCCCCTGAACCACTTCGGGGTTGAGACCGAGGTTAAGAACGGTATCCATCATCCCCGGCATCGACACGGCCGCACCGCTGCGCACCGAAACCAGAAGAGGATTATCGCGATCGCCGAATTTGGCGCCCATGGCCTTTTCCAGTTTGGCCATATTCTGACGAATCTGTTCATTCAGTCCATTCGGCCATTTCTTGCCCGCTTCATAGAAAAGGGCGCAGGCTTCCGTTGAAATGGTAAAACCAGCAGGAACCGGAATTTTCAAATTCGTCATTTCTGCCAGATTCGCTCCCTTACCTCCGAGGAGCTGCTTCATCTTGGCATTTCCTTCGGCCTTTCCTGCACCAAAGAAGTATGCGAATTTCTTGCTGCTTTTCACTTTCTTAGAAGCTGCTTTTGGGGCTTTCCCCGATTTCCTTTTCACTGCCATTGTTTTCATTCCTTTCCCCTTTCTTGAATTTAGTGATTTCCTATTTCTCAGACGGCGGGCTGCTGAATTGCCGGCTGGAGTAGATGAGGACGTTGAAAAAAGGTGCTTATTGTATCATTCCAAGTCAATTCTGGATAGTACTGAGAGATCGGCCAGACGTCCGGCATAGAGCCGGAAAATACGGTTCATCAGGGCCTGGCGGTTACTGCGGATACGGCTGTCTTCCACATTCACCATAATTTTGCTGAAAAACTCGTCCAGCGGCCGGTAAAAGGCCTCTCCGAAAAGAGCCGTTGCCCGGGCGTAATCGCGTTGCTTCAGCGTATCTTCAATCCCGTTGCTTTTCTTCTGAATCACTTCATACAACTCCTTCTCCAGAGGTTCCTGGAGAAGAGCCGGATCGATTTCTTCCGGCACCCGGCCGCCGGCACCCTTCAGAATATTGGACGTACGCTCCACCACTTTCGCCGCCCGCAGAAATTTGTCCGCTTCATTCTCCTGCATCCGCAAAAGCATTTCAAAACGGTCGAGCACATCGGCCAGATTGTCAAACTCGGTTCGGGCCACCGCTTCAAAAATTTCGGCCATCCGGGTCCCGGCCTTGATTTTCAATTCAAAAACCATGCGGTCTTTGATGAATTCTTTCAATTTCTCCACGATCCGTTCTTCGGTCATTTCCGCATCGCGGAACCGGACGCCTGAATCCCGGTATAAACGGACCGCCGTTTGCACGGCCTCTCCCAATGCCAGCGGGAAACGGTAACTGCGCACCAGCTTGACCAGCGAACCGCCCGCACGCCGCAAAGCAAAAGGGTCCTGACTTCCGCTCGGTTCTTTACCGTCGGCATAGGCACCCGCCAGATGATCGAGCCGATCCACAATTCCAAGCAAAGCTCCCAGCACGGAAACCTGCTTGCGCAAATCCTGATAATCTTCGGCCAGATTTTTCGGAAGATACTGGCCGCCGACCGCCTCGGCAACTTCGGCCGGTTCACCGGATTCAGCGGCATATTCCCGGCCCGCGATCCCCTGCAGATCCGGAAATTCGTACACCAGATGCGTGATCAAATCCGCTTTCGAAAGATAAGCCGCGCGCTTGAGCGGCTCACGCAAATCATCACGGCCCATCATCCCCGCCAGCGAATCCGCCAACTGAACGAGGCGGTTGGTCTTATCCAGCATGGTCCCCAATCGGCCGAGATAAACAATTTGCTGTAACAGCGGAACTTTCTTTTCCAGCGGTTCGCGCACGTCTTCGCGATAAAAAAACTGGGCATCTTTCAACCGGGATTCCAGAACGTTTTCATAATCCGCCTGGATTTTTGGCAGACCGGTTCTCTTTCCGTTCAAGACAGCAATGAAATTTCCCGTCAATTTTCCCCGGCGGTCATAACAGGCAAAAATCTTCTGATTCTTCTTCATGCAGCTGGCCAGCACTTCCGGAGGCAACTCCAGGTAGGTTTTGGAAAAATTCCCTTTGAGCAAAAACGGCTCTTCCACCAGTTGCGCACTGATACGCAGCAATTCTTCGTCAATTTGCGACTGGCCGTATTTCTCACGGAGTTCCTTTTCGATCCGTTTGATCCGCTCTTCTAAAGTAAGAAGCACGTGGTGGGTCTTCAAGGTTTTCCGGTAGAGGGCCCAATCAGCTGAAGTGATTTTGAAAGGCCTGGCAGCCAGAAAGCGATGCCCGCGCGATCCAGTCCCGGACCGCACGCCGGCAATCCGGCATGGCACCAGAGTTTTGTCGAACAAAACTACCAGCCAGCGGATCGGGCGGGGAAAGCGGAAACCGGAAGGTTCCCAGCGCATGGTTTTGGCAAAAGGAAAGGTCCGGATCAATTCTTCCAGCCATTCCGGAATCAATGTCTTTACCGCCTTGCCTTTTTCGGTGCGCTTCAAAAAAACAAACCGGCCCTTGGGCAATTCGCGGATCTCAACCTCCGAGAGTTTGGCCTGCCGGCTCCTTAAAAAACCTTCCAGCGCGGGCGTCGGTTTTCCCGCCGCGTCATAGGCCTTTTCCACGGAAGGCCCCGAGATTTCCAGCACCTGGTCCTTTTGCCGGGCGGCCAGATTCCCAATCCAGAGGGCAATGCGGCGCGGCGTCACTTCGACGCGCACTTCGTCATGCCCAATGCGGCGCGCATCAAGCGACGCCGTCACCCGGGCGGACAATTGATCATAAAGAACATCCTGAACGGATGCCGGCAATTCTTCAGTTCCGATTTCGATCAGCAGATTCGGCATGATTATTTTTTCTTTTTCTTCAGCAAAGGATGTCCCAGCGCTTCGCGCGAAGCCAAATAAGCCTGCGCACAGGCACGAGCAAGCGCCCGGACGCGGCCCACATAACGAGGCCGCTCATTCACACTCACCGCTCCGCGTGCATCCAGAAGATTAAAAACGTGGGAAGACTTCAGACAGTAATCGTACGCCGGCAGCGGCAATCCCATTTCGAGCAGCCGCTCGGCCTGTTTCTCGTATTCATCAAAATGCCGCCGGTAAAGTTCCGGATCGGACGCTTCAAAATTAAAACGGGAAAATTCTTTTTCTCCCTGCAAATGCACATCGCCGTAATAAATTCCGCGCGACCATTCCAGATCGAAAATGGAATCCTTCTTCTGCAGAAACATCGCAATGCGTTCCAGCCCATACGTAATTTCACCCGAAATCACTTCCAGGTCGACGCTGCCGCACTGCTGGAAATAAGTAAACTGCGTAATCTCAAGACTGTCGAGCCACACTTCCCAGCCCAAGCCCCAGGCTCCAAGCGTCGGCGACTCCCAATCGTCTTCGACAAAGCGGACATCGTGAGACTTCAAATCAATACCGACCTGCCGCAGGCTTTCCAGATAGAGTTCCTGGATATTGTCCGGAACCGGTTTCAAGATCACCTGGTATTGATAGTAATGTTGGGTCCGGTGCGGATTTTCACCGTACCGGCCATCGGTCGGCCGGCGTGAAGGTTCTACATAGGCCGCATTCCACGGCTCCGGTCCCAGCGCGCGCAGGAAAGTATGGGGCGAGAACGTACCGGCGCCCACTTCGAGATCATACGGCTGCATGATCAGGCACCCCTGCTGGCCCCAATATTGATTGAGCTTTTGGATTAACTCTTGGAAGGTCAGGTATTTAGGCATAAAAATGAGAACGGATTCTAACAGAAACACCGACCCCCTTCAAGAAAACCACGCCCCAAATAAAAAGAAACCCCGCGCCGTTGGGCGCGGGGCTCTTTTGCCCGTTTCCCCATAAACGGGCTTCCCGGCATTTCCGACCTGCTCCCGTCGTTTGTTCAGGCCGGAAAACCAAGATTCCGGACAGGAAGGGTCAAACCGTCACTTGCCGCTTGATCTGTTGCAGCTTGACGCCGCCAATACCGCGGACCTGCGCCAAATCATCCGCGGCCTGGAAAGGACCGAATTCGTCCCGGAAAGAGATAATTCTTTCCGCCAAGGACGGCCCGATCCCGCGGATCTGCTGCAGTTCTTCGATTCCGGCTTGATTGACGTTCACCACGGGAAGAACATCCTCTTCCTGAGGTGCCGCCAGAACCGGGCTGGGCAGCGTCATGGACAGGCTTCCCATCGTAAAGGGAAGCACCATCAGGGTTTTGATCAAAATCTGCTTAACAATTGAGCGTTTCATTGTGAAACTCCTTTCTAAGTGATATGGCAGCAATTTACCAAAATATGATGATTTGTCAACATTATTTTCATAAAAATATAATTTATCCCAAATATTTGTATATACGTCATATGATTCTTGACATTTTTTTGAGGCATTTCTAAGATGCCGCTATGTTAAAAAATCTCGGAGAAAGAATTCGCAAACTGAGGAAAGAGCGGGGAATTACGCTGGTCGAATTGTCTAAAGTGACCGGTGTGGCCCAGGCAACCTTGTCCCGTATCGAAACGGGAACCATGACCGGCACCGTGGAAAGTCATGAGCGGATCGCGGAAGCGATGGGCATGGGACTTGCGGAACTCTACACCGGCGTCGACCGCCGCTTCGAGGAGATCGATATCCAGGGCCGCGGGGATACACGCAAGGTCACGCACCAGACCAAGAATGCCCGTTTTGAACTTCTCACCCAGGAAAATGCCAAGAAAAAGATCACCCCGCTGCTGGTGACGCTCGCGGCCCACACGGAAACGGAACTGGTTTCCACTGAACGCGGAGTCGAAAAATTCGTTTTTGTTCTGGAAGGTCAGGTGCAGGCAAAAGTCGCCGACCGGCACTATGAATTAAAGGCGGAAGAAACGATCTACTTTGACGCCTCCCTGCCCCATAAAATCATCAATTCCGGGAATGTTCCGGCCCGTCTTCTTTTGACCGTCTCCCCTTCCGAAATTTAGGATTTCGTCTCTTTTTTTATCCAGCCCAGGTAGGCTTCCAGCCCTTGCTCGACGGGCAGCGCCAGAATTTCCGGCACTTCATAGGGGTGATTTTTCTTGAGGAGCTGTTCGACTTTCCGGTACAGGGATGTACGCGTTTTGATCAGAAGCAGAACTTCGCGGCTTTTTTCCCTTTTATTTTTCCAGCAATAATGCGATTCGAGCCCCGGAATGAGACTGATACAGGCCGCCGCTTTTTTTTCGAGAAGTATTCCGGCAAGCTGCCGGGCCTGCCTTAAGGAAGGAGCGGTGCAAAGAACCAGGCGATAGGACACGCGGAATTAACTGCCGGACTGCCGGGGCGCCAAAGTTGCCTGGTACCCATTCTCCGGTTTTCCAAGTGTGATGTGCCCTTCACGCGCCAGCCAGCCGAGACTCATGAGAATAAGGTCCCGCGGCTTGCCAATATCCCGCGTCAGCTGATCCAGAGACGCCTTTCCGTTCTTGTCCAGATACTGCCAGATATCCCCTGCCGCAATCCCGATTTCCGTAATCATGAAACTCTCCTGGTTGATTTAAGAACAACAAATCTAACTATAGCAAATTCATAAAAAACTGTCTATGAAAGAGAGTCTTAACGAACCGCTTTTTTAAGCAACGGTTTCAAAAACCGGCCGGTCGCCGACTGCTTACACGCCGCCACTTCCTCAGGCGTCCCGGCAATAACCAGTTCTCCGCCTGCTTTTCCGCCCTCCGGCCCCAGATCGATCACATAATCGGCCGTCTTCACCACATCCAGATGATGCTCGATCACAATCACGGTATTCCCTTGCTCCCGTAACCGGAAAATCGCCTTCAGAAGATTTTCCACATCCGCAAAATGGAGCCCTGTGGTCGGCTCATCCAGCAAATACAGGGTTTTGCCCGTCGCCTTTTTACTCAATTCCGTGGCCAGTTTCACCCGCTGAGCCTCACCGCCGGAAAGCGTTGTGGATGGCTGCCCCAGTTTTAGATATCCCAGCCCGATCATCTGCAGCACTTCCAGCCGGTCCCGGACATGCGGAATGGCGGAAAAGAACTCACTCGCTTCATCGACAGACAAATCCAGCACTTCCGCAATGTTCAACCCCTTGTAACGGATTTCCAGCGTCGCTTCGTTGTAGCGCTTTCCCCGGCAGTGCTCGCAAAGGACATAGAGATCGGGCATAAAACTCATTTGAAGCTTCTCCTGTCCTTCTCCGCGGCACTGCTCGCAGCGTCCGCCCTTCAGATTGAAACTGAACCGCGACGCGCTGTAGCGGCGCGCCTTGGACTCCGGCAGTTCGCTGAACAAACGGCGGATGGTTCCAAACATGTCCGTGTAAGTGGCGGGATTTGAGCGCGGCGTCCGGCCGATCGGCGATTGGTCAATCTCAATCACCTTGTCGACCTTTTCAGCTCCGCGGATTGAACTGAATTTACCGACGTCGTAAGACGTTTTCCAGATCCGGTTGTGCAATTCTTTATACAGCGTATCGTGAACCAGTGTGCTTTTCCCGGATCCGGAAACTCCTGTTACGCAAATAAAAAGTCCAAGCGGAAAATCCACCGAAACATTTTTCAGGTTATGTTCCCGGCAGCCGCGAAGCGAAATCACATGCTTCGGCTCCGGCGTTTTCCTTTCATGCGGTACCGCAATCTGCAACGCGCCGCTGAGGTATTGGGCCGTCAACGATTTCCCTTCCTGAACCTTCAGCCGGTCGACGGGACCTTCCGCCACCAGTTCCCCGCCGTGCCGTCCGGCGCCGGGGCCGAGATCGATCAAATAATCTGCCCGCCGCATCGTTTCTTCATCATGCTCTACGACAAGCACGGTATTTTTCAAATCCCGCAGCCGCATCAATGAATCCAGCAACCGCTCATTATCCCGCGGATGAAGCCCGATACTGGGCTCATCCAGAATATAAAGCACGCCGGTAAGGCCGACACCGATCTGGGCTGCCAGCCGGATGCGCTGCAATTCACCGCCCGCCAAGGTAGCAACCGTCCGGTCCAGCGTCAGATACCCCAGCCCGATCCGCTCCAGAAATCCCAGACGCTCCCGGATTTCTTTCAGCACCGGATCCGTTACGGCCCGCCGGGCTTGCGGGAATTCAATACCTGAAAAAAAATGGGCGGCATCGTCCACCGGCTGTTCGGTCATCTCGACAATATTTTTCCCTGCCACCAGCACACCAAGACTTTCGCGCCGCAGCCGCTT
>CAZGID010000110.1:0-8409 GCA_964526065.1 uncultured bacterium | reverse complement strand
CTTGCGTGACTTCTGTCCAGGTCGTCCCGTCATCGGATGAAACGTAATAGGTTGCAGTCCCGGAATTGAGCGTCACTTCAAAGAAGGGAATGACCTGATTGACTGCGCTGGCGAGATCCAGCGCCCGGACGGAGCGGATATCCGCTTCCGCAATGTCGGCCAAATAAAGACGAACGCTGCGGACCAAAATATCACCGGCAGACATAGCCGTAATGGTGATGCGGTAGTATCGATAAGCCGCCGGCGTGTCGATTGTGAATTCTGTTAACGTCGCGGTCGCGTGACCGGTGACGGCGTCTAATTCTGTCCAATCGGCATCATTGTTCGAGCCTTCCAGCGTCCACGCGGTGGGATAGTTTGATCCGTCATAACCTTCCATCTTGTATGTTGCGACGGTCTTCGATGATCCCAGATCAATTTTTGCAGATTGCGGCGTGCCTGCATTTGATTGCCAATAGTTCGCGTTCGCAAAATCAAATATCATCCAGGCCGCTTGCGATCCGACGTGATGAGAATCGGACGCAACCAAAGGCGACGGAGAAGAAGCCGCCGTCATGGCTTCATGTGCCGCTTGGTCAGAAGCGTCTTTTATAACGTCAAAGTTTGGAGTCCCGCGATAGGTGTAGCCGGATGAATTGCCGGCATCGATGCCGGTATTGTCCTTGAATGTATCGGACCAAAGCGTATCAAGACCGGCGGCCTGGGATGCGTCGCGGGCGTTTAACTTTTGGAGATCCCGCTGGCTTCTCACGAATTGCGCGACGGTGGGTCCTAATCTGATAACGGGGCTGGTCATGCCTTATAAGTCCTCAAGATCGCCAGGGTAGAGGTCAAGCCGGCTGCACAGCGGCCATAAATGGCGGCCTTTGTTTCGAGCACCAGGGAATCGCCAGGCGCCAGTTTTATTCCGCGATTGCTGGCGGGCGCAACGTTTGCGTCTCCGATCCAGACATCATTGCCGCCCACATTCTGCAAAAGAACGGCTTGCGTGTCTGTGTCTGCCGCGACGGCAATCGCGGCGGAATCTGTGACGGCAGCAGCGGCCGGCGTTGCCATCGTCGCCGGGACCGGATCAACGGCCAGCGTGCCGCTGAAGATTACGCTGTTGTCATAAATGCGGCCGGAAGAAATTGCAAAGGTGAAACTCTGCGCCGCGCCGCTTTCCTGTTTAAATCGAAGATCCAGAAATTCCTCATCCGCGGGCAATTCAATCGATTTGGCTTTAGGAAGTTTCTGAAATGGTTCACCGCCAAACGATATGTAGAGATCGTCTGTCCCGGTATATGTCAGAATCGTGAGGAAGTTCCCGACAACGGCGACTTTATGAATTGATCCGGATGCTAGATTGTTGGCTTCAAAATGCTGATAAGGAGATCTTCTGAACGCGTTCATCTTTTTCGCCCTCCGGAAACGTTAATCATGCCGAACAGAACGACGCCGCCGACAAGCCAGGGGAGAACGTCCTTGAAGATGATCTGATCTTTCAGGTTTTCGATTTCTTCCGCGCGTTCGGCGCGCGCCGCGGCATGCTCCAGCGCCTTTTCCTGGAATTCGACCGTTTGTTGATGCAGTCCCAGGGCAACCAGGCCGGCCTCGCGGGCGAGCTTGAAAGCGTCTTCGATAACTTCCTTGGCCTCGGGGCCAAGCTGGTTGATGTAGGAAAGCTGCGCTTCTTTTCCCAGGGCAACGCCGCCGTCGGTCGCGGTTACTTTGTTGTCTTCGGATGTCTGCGTTGTGTCCGCGCTCGATTGATTGTCTGAACTTGAGCCGCCCATTAAATCACCTGTTTAACAAATAAGGTTTCCCGCTGCTCGAATCCGGATTTAGTCAAGACGCCGTCCCATGCGCGGCGATCCGAAAAGCATCCGATAGAGCTGCAAGCGTAACGCTTGGCGAGATCGTTTAAGAGAACTGATGCAATCATTTTCAGCGGCGTCATGCCTTTAACCTCGCTCAGCGTGTGCAGCGTAACGAATCGACGGGATCCGTCAATTTGAGTGTCAATCCGAAAGATCAGGAATCCAATGGATGCTTCATTCAAAAAAACTTCCAGGAGTCCAAAGCGTGCGTCCTGGACCGCGTTTCGGATCTGATCGACGCCGATCAGCGGATTCATTTCTTCCGCGAGAACCTGGACGCGGTCCGACCATTCGGCTTCGATTGCTCCGAAAACTATTTTTTCTTTTTCGGCATCAGCACAGCCGCTACCAGGAACGCGGTTGCCGCTGCCACAAGAAAGGTGTTCCATAAACCGTCCTTTGATCCGCCTACAATTTGATCGCCGAATCCGATGACGGAATCAATATATCCGCCGTAGGTTTCTTGTTCATTGTCGGAAGCTGATCCGCCATGCCCCCCGCCTGATGATCCGACTGCGGACGCAAGGTATTGCTGCCAGGACATGGTCTACCTCTTGGCCGCGATGATGAGCCCGGCTGCCAGGATCGTAATCGCTAAAACAGCTATGGTTTTATCGCGGTCCTGGATGACGGATTGAAAGATATTTGAGCTTTTTGGCTGGGGGGCGTTGTGCAGCGCTGTCTCGGCCTCATCCCGTTTCAGGCTGTCGATCTGGTTCCGGACAGTTTCGTAAGCGTTTGCGCCGAACTCAAAACCGGTGATAAAAAAATTGGTGGCTTGCTTGAGGTAATCCGCCGCGGTCGAAAAAGCATTCAGATTATTCGTTGTCATAGAGCCCCTTTAAAGCGGGGGAGCCGCGGGAAGATAGCCCCGGACTCCCCCTTTTTCTTCGCGGTTATGCTGCTTTCGGCTCGCGGAAAAGGCGCTCCAGATAAACGTTGTAGTCATCCGGGGCGGCACTTGACCAGGTATTCTTGAGAAGCACTTCTTTGGCCGGCATCTCAAGATAAGACAGGGGATCGCGGTCCTTGCCGAAATCAATGTGCAGGTAGCCGGACTGCGGCGCCCGCTGATTCTCCTGGAGTAGGAGCTGGAGGGCACCGGGCGCAACGTCCCGGAACTTCTCCTTTTCATCGACCTTGAAAGAGAACTTATCCAGCGTGCCGGTCGCATACTTCACATGCGCCGCCAGCCAGCCGAACACTTCCCCCGTCTGGAAGGGGAGATCCGGGATCTGGTCTTCGCCGGTCGTTCCGAAATTGTGGTTATGCTTCGAAAAGCGCCGGGTGACACCCATCGGGCGCGGCGCGCCGTCATCGGTCACGGAATAAATTTCCACGTTATCGATATTGGTCACGGCTGCAACCTGAATATCGACGGTGATCGAATTGATTCCCTGGACGCCGACAGAGGTCGCCATCCGGTTCGCGGCAATCGGAAGATCATTCCGGACAAACGGAATGACAACCCATCCGGCAACATTCGTATTGCCGCCGGCGACCACGCCGTCCTTGTAATACCGCTGGAGATCCAGCAAGAAAGTTGCGTCCACTTCGTGGAACGCCTTGCCGTTGAATCGCGGGACAATGTCCCCGATTCCGGTCTTGATATTCGCGATAGACGTCGCGGAGCCCGTCTTCGTGAAATAAAGCAAGATGTAATGCAGGTTTTTCCGGGTGTAAACGCTAAGCGTCTTTTTCCCGGTCCCGCCGATTGATACCGATTCTTCCCGAAGGATTTTGGTTTCGATTCCCATGTTATTGGCTCCTTAAAAGTGGTTTGAAAAATTACATTCCAAATCCGCGCGTGGCCTTTTTGGCCGCAAGCTGCGCGAGCGGGCCGGCCTTACCTGTTCCGGCTTCATCCAGGACTATGCCCAGGAGCCAGCCTCCGGTAACAACAGCCGCGACGGTTACGGAAAAAGTAAGAAGGCTTTTCATACGGAATTAAGCGACGAATTTCTTCGTGGCATAGTTTCCGATAGCGACTCCGCCCGCAATGGTCAACATGCCCCAAAGAGCGTTAATCAGCTTATCGTTCGTGAAGATTTTCATGATTCCCTCCGGGTTTTATAAAAAAAGCGTTTCATAATTCGGGGATATGTATCGCATAAAAAACGTTAAACATGTGTCGGACATTTCGTTTAACAAATCGGGGTTCATCTTCTTTGAAAAAGGGTCATGCTTGATCTATCAAATCAAGACCAGATCAGATTAGATTAGATAGGGGATGGCGCTAGCAATGCTTGAGCATGCTACAAGCATGCCGTTTATAAGGGGAAACGCGCCGGAATTGTCCATTTGAGCGAAAAGGAATTATGAGACAATTCAGCCGAATTTGCCCTTAATTCCACCGAATTGCGGGGCAATCCCGCCGAATTGTGCAGCAATAAAAAAACCCCTGGACGGGGTCCAGAGGTTTCCTCATAGAATCAGGGGTTTTCCAGGATCGAGCGGAATCGCTCAATTTCGGCGCTTCACGCCGGCCGCGCGGATCGTTCGATAGAGATCTCCTTATTTATATGTTTTAGCATCAAATATTCATCCAGAACATCAAGGCCAGTAATGCAACAATTCCATCAACTGCGCCAGCCATCATGCCGAATCCAATGCCGCCATCGCGCCAGCGTTCGTTTCCATGCAGCCAGTCGAAGATCATCAGAATCATTTCAAAAAACCTTTGCCTTGTAGACCTTGCCCGAGAGCCCGATCTTTCCCAGGTATTCACCTTCGTTGAGCCGGGCGCCCTCAAGGAATTCGTCCGCGCCTTTGTCGCGGGCAATCAGCTTGCAGTCTTGGAACGACTGAAAAAAAACGAACGTGTTACGGCACTGGTCGCGGATCGTCGGGCTAACCTGAGCGGCACGCTGCGTAATAAAATGGCAGTTATGGCCGTAATGCCTGGAATTGGTCGCCAACCATTTTAGCTGCGCTTCAAATCCGTTTTCCACCCACTGGCCGCATTCATCGACAAACAAAGCGCAAGAGCGCGAGCGTTTGACCACTTGGCAAAATGCGTGCGGGTCCGTAGTGATATACGTCGCATTCCATTTGCTGGATCGATACGGATCAAGCACCAGCAACGGCGTTCCCCGGTCCTTGTACTTCTTCGCGAGTTTCCGCGCCAGGGTTGTCTTGCCGCTTTCGGTCATCCCCAGAATGAGCGTGTGAGGCATTCTTCACTCCTTTGAATTTCAGCTTTTTGAAAAACCCAAACAGGCCGCGGACGGCTTTACCAATGCCGCGCACGATATTGCCAACGAAACGCCGTCCACGATTCCAGAGGATGGGGAAGCGCGAGCGCGTTTCTGGCAGGTGAATGCGAGCGCCGGCATAACCGATCAGTCCAAGCGCCAGGGCTACGTTCGGAGGAATATCGCTCATGCCTTTTGAGCGGTAATATTCGTCAAACAGGTCTTCCAATTCTTCCTGTTCATTCATGCCCTGGATTCTTTGGGGCAGCCATTCCTCACCAAACAGACCGACGCCCATCTTGATAAAAAGCGCCGTTGAAATCCGCGCCGTATTACGCCGCTGGATCTCGGCTTTTTGGGCCTGGGTGTCCACCTGCGCCGTTTCGAGATCGGGCCTCCTGGGGCCGCTACCGCCCCGAATTCGAGCGGATTTTCCCGGCCGGCCGGGTTTACACGCCAAAAAGCCGTCACGATTGAGCCGTGGGGCGCCGGCGTCATCCATTTCATGCAGCGCCGGGTCAAAGGCGCGGCCGTAGCGGTCCCGGATATCCGCTTTCCCGTTTCCGGGATTCCCGGACTTTTCTGCGGCCGGGGGAGGGGGCAGGGTTTCGCCTTCTGCCGGCTTTTCGGCTACGTCCGGATTTACTTCGGACATATTCTCGGCCACGTTTTCTAAATTGGGATCTTCGGTTTCATTACCCATCGAATATCACCTCATCTTTAAAAGGTTTTGTTACGAGATTATGGAGGACCACTTCTTTCAGTTCGCCGGTATCGAACGCCGCTTGTTTCTCGCGGGCAATTAAATCCCGGATTTTGCCTTCAATCCGGAACATATCAGCGGGGGAGAATCCCCGGAATAAAACCTCTAGGCGAATTCCCCAGGAGGAATGATTTTCCAGGCAGCGGTTTATCCGGCGCACGTAGCGATGCTGAATTGCGGGTTTTCGGGATCGGGAGCCGTTGAAATGCGTGCGCCGGTTCATATGGGTTTATCCTTACCCATGTTCCCGGCCGCCGTGATGGCGTAGGCATACAGGTTTTTAATCTTTTTATTCCGGGCGGCCTTTTTCAGCTTGGCGCTTAATTCTTGCCAGGCAATTTCGTTGGCCTCGGAAATCATCCGATGTTTACAGGATTCCGCTATCCGGCGCCGGATTTCGGCTACCTGTTCATCCGTAAGGGGCAGCGCGGATTTTGCCGGGCTTTTATTGCCGGAATCCGGTTTCGGCGAATCCGGGGCGGCCTTGGATTTATTCCAGCGGGCCTTGGCAGCATTCCGGGCTCTTTCCCGGAAAAGCGTTAAATGCCCGTTATGCTCATGCCAGTCATGCACCTGGAATCCATCCTTTTTCCGGGTAATGAATCCGGCATGAATCAGGGCATCGACAAGCTGGACGGCTTTGCTGGAATCGTAGCCGATGGCCTTGGCGACGGCAGCGGGGGAGTAGCCCCGGAGGAATCCGTCTTCGGAATGGAATTTCCCAACATGAGCCCAGAGCTTGATCGGGATCAGGGGGGCGCGGTGGCCGCCCAGTTCACCCTCCAGGCGAATCGTCTTGGGGTGCTGGAAGAAGTTTAAATCAATATTCAGATACGGCATTAAAAGGCCTCCTTCATCCAGTCCGGCTGCGGGATCTCAGAACCATCGACATAGAGCCGTAGCATTTCGCTTTGCGCGGCTGCCCGTAGAATCTGTCCGTAAGATATTTGCTGGAGGATCAGCGCCCAGATATTTATATCCATAAGCGTCTGTTGAATGCCGTTGCTGTGCTGATAGATCAATCTAATTTCCATTTTAAATAACCTCCACGATCACAAGGCCGTGTCCATGCGCGGCATTCATCTGGACCGACTTCTGGATCAATTTGCGAAAATGATTCGTCCCATAGAGCACATCGAGCAGCGCAAGGCGCGCAATTTTGGAGCGGTCCTGACCGGCGGCGCCGGCGAGTTGATTCAGGCGGGAATTGACGTCTTCCGTAATGCGGAAATCAACTTTCATTGCGCTTCCCTGACTGCTTCCATGCAGATTGAAATGACTTCGTCCTCAATGTCCTTCGGGAGATTCAAACCCATCCACTGAATAAAACACCGAAAGCAAATACCTTTCCCGCCGGGAATGGCGCACATCGATTTACAATGCTCGCAAGTTCCAATAGTCAGGGGATAGGATTGGAACATTCCATCGGAGTCCGCCGCTTGCAGAATATTGACGACTAGTTTTTTGAAATCTGCCC
The DNA here is from genome assembly GCA_964526065.1 of uncultured bacterium. GTDB lineage: Bacteria > Omnitrophota > Omnitrophia > Omnitrophales > Aquincolibacteriaceae > CAZGID01. The sequence continues at coordinate 1,116 of CAZGID010000110.1, read as the reverse complement.
GTTCCAGATCATTCATGCTTTGTCTCCAAGAGTTTTAATTAAACACCAGATGTCGAGGCCGGGGAGGAATACGACTTCCTCCTGGTCGTCCTGGATCTTCTCAAGCGGTCGCCGGTCGAGATCCCACGCCAAGACATTCCGGCGCGTCGCATGCCGGCCGGTTTGTTCAGCAACGCCCTGGAGCAGTTGTTTAACGAATCGGGATCTCATTTGTTAAACACTCCGCCGGCCGGCCGCGCGTTTAACATTCTTGCTGCCGGCAGCCTTGTCCAGGCGTTTGCGTAATTCGGTGAGCTTTTGCGGGCCACTGGAAAAGAAGGCTTCCAGGATCTCGCGGGCGAGTTTGGATTTATTCAGGCGGTTCCAGTAGTTACCTTCATGCTTGTTGATCTTCTCGGCCGCCTGGGTGAGCTGCGTCGCCAGTTCCTTCGGCACCCGCACGCCCAGGAACGCCTCATTCGGCGACCACATCAGGCTGCCGCCTTGCGGTTTGCATTCTTCCACTCACAAGCCATGACGCCCAGCCGGGCCGACACATCATCCAGTTGTAGCGAGATCTCGCCAGCCAGGCGCGGCGTGGTGGCTTTTTCGAGGTCATCGGCGAGAGTGCGAAGCCGCTTTGCGGCCGTAGTGCAGAGGGTGGTATAGAGCTGTTGACTCATGTCGGGCTCCTTTTAAAAACAAAAACCACCCTAGGCAGAATCCGGGCGGTTCTAAGTTAATTTTGTTTTTTAGGAAGTTTATCTTCGAGAAACGGGAAAATTTCTAAGTGCGGGAGACTGGAAGACTTACACAGTATCGGCTTGCCATTAACGTCCGATAATATATCTTATGTAAAGTAATATAAGGAGGAAATGAGGTCACGGCAGCATGGATCGGATGGCCTCATTGACCCGCTTGCCATCGGCCCGGCCCTGAATCTTGGGCATCAGTACCTTCATGATTTTCCCCATGTCCTTTTGTGAACTGGCGCCGGTCTCTTGGATGGCTGAAGAAATCAGCTCTCGCAGCGATTGATCCGATAATTGCTCCGGCAGATAGGATTGCAGAACCTTCATTTCCGCCTCTTCCTTGGCGGCGGCTTCGTCGCGGTTTGCCTGACGAAAGCCGGCGATA
>CAZGID010000109.1:0-8461 GCA_964526065.1 uncultured bacterium | reverse complement strand
CGGCGCCCAGGGCAGATTACGCCAGCCTCTGGCTGCTCTACCTGGTCACCTTCGGCGAGAGTCTTGAAACCCGTGCCCTGAATCTCGGAATGATGCACGAATGCATCCCCGCCCGATTCCACGGCGATAAAACCGTAACCCTTACGGTTATCAAACCACTTTACGGAACCCTTAGCCATTGTCTCCTCCTTCTGCAAGGCCCCACATGTAAACAATGGCTCCGAAACAGAAAAAGCCGGCAGGCGAGTTCATCCGCGCCTCCCGGCCCCGATACGCTTCTACCTTATTTACTGCTGTGCTGCGTTGCTGCATTTTCAACCCGCCCCCGGGCGGGATACTTAAAGCATACTTGGCCGGGAACCGCCCGTCAACGCCTATCTCTCTGGCCGGCCCAGCGCTCCAGCACCTCCAGAATTCCGTCCGGCCCCCGCCCATCCAGGGACACGGCCAGATCGGCCCCGGCTTTCACCACCGAAGCGGGACAAGTCTGGCGGGAATAAACCAGAATTTTGGCCCGTTGGCAGGCATCCAGCTCAAAAAAACTCAGGAAGGACAGCATACGCCGCCGGATTTCATGCACTAAAAGGTCCCCGGCCATGCCGGGCTGCAAATGCTGAATCAAAATGAAGTCCGGCCATTCGTTTTTAATGGCCGCTTCGAACTGCAGGATGCTGCAGGCAATTTGAAGATGACAGGCTCGGGCTTCAAATTCTCGGCGAAGCGCCTCCGCTTCGGGGCTGAAAGGGTCATCCATCAGGATGATCCTCCACCCTTGCGTCTCCGCCACGTTATTTTTTCCCTTTGCCGGAGACGCCCAGATTCTTATCTGTCTGTTCCCGAAAAGAATGAAGGAAGGAAGCCAGACTCAGGCTTTTGCTGGAAAGCCCGAGCTTGCGGCGGATATTGTAGCGGTGCGTTTCGACCGTGCGGTCGGAGATATGCAAATGATCGGCAATTTCCTTGATACTGAACCCGTGACGGACCATATCGCAGATTTCGATTTCCCGGCGTGAAAGACCGTGGAATTCTTTTTCAAGCCGGATCCCGAACGAATGGGTAATTTCGAGAAGATTCTTTTCGATCAGGGCGAGCTGTTTTTGCCGGGCCGCGGTATCGCCTTCTTTCAATTTACGCAGCACCGGAATGACCAGATGCCGCAGATTCGCCGCAATCTTCTCACTCAATTCGGACCGGACTGTTTCCATCTCCGTCATGAGATCCCGCAAGGCCGCCTTGGCCTTATCCAACGCTTCGCGGCCGTTGTGTTCCGAGGCGGTATCCCGCGCAATCGCGCAATGATACTCCCCGTCTTCATGTTTCACATAATGACTTTGGATGAAAACCGGTACGTGCTTTCCTTCTTTTGTCCGGTAATAACTTTCCTGGGCGGCATGTTTGTCACGGCGGATTCTTTTCCACCAGGCACGCCAGGAAGAAACCCCCAGATCTTTGGCAATGTCAAAAAAACGGCGGGAAAGCAGTTCCTTGCGTGAGAATTTCAGAAGTCGGCAGGCCGCCGGATTCGCATAGACAAGTTTCCCGTCCGGAGCGGACCACAAAACGGCATCTACCGCAAGATGAGTCGTAAATTGTGCGAACTGAGCTTCCGTCACGAATAAAGAACAAGGTCCCGTGTTCCATTCCGGCAACACGCTGAGTTTGATCGAATGATTATTTAAAAAATTATCGCCGGAATCGAGGCAGGCGTTAATACTTAACTATCACGTAGGAGAGGAGCCCCTCTCGGCATGGTTATGCCGGGCGAGGTATTCCCGCATGCGGGATTTGGCCGGAATCTTTAATTTCTTCCGGATATTGCGGGTATGCACTTCCACGGTCCGAACAGAAAGATGAAGGATGGAGGCAATCTCTTTGGCGGGAAGGCCAAATCGGAGCATTTCGGCGACCTCCGCCTCACGCAGCGACAGACCGGATAAAAGCGGCATCCCGGATTTTCCCCCGCGGGATGTCAGTATTTTTTTAAGCCGGGCCGTCACCATTTCAAGGCGCTTTCGTTCCGCCGAAGGCAATGCCTGTTTGAGTCTCCAGAGCGCCGGCAGAATCGATCGTTCAATCGGCCGGGCAATGCCGGCATTCCCTTCTTTCACCCGGATTTCCAGCTCGGAAAGCACCTGCCGGTAAGCTTCTGCTTTTTTCTGCAGATTTGATTCCACTTCCTTATATCGGAGATGACGGCCGAGCTGCTGGGAAACCGTCAGAGCAAAATATTGCAGCCATTCATTATCCTTCTTCAGACACTTCATATAGAAGACCAGAACCAGATAAACATGCCCTTCCTGAACCGGTACGCCAAAGGCCGCTTCCCAGCGCTTCGGACAATCCGCGCGCCGGATCTTGGCCGGACACGTTTCCTTCCCGTCCCGGATCCAGAACGCCCGGCGGCTTTTCCAGACATGTCCGACCAGTCCCTCCCCCGGCCGTATTTTCAGGCGCGTCGACCGGCGCTGAAAAGAACGGATCCGTGCGGTGTCCGATTTCGCTGCCGCGGTGAAGAATTCCATGCGGGTTCCGTCCGGCGTCCGTTTCCAGGCTTCGCCATAATCCCAGTCCAGACGGCACAGATCGCGGATTAAAGCCGTCATGGCGGACTTGAAACTCGCGGCCTTCAACATCCGGCGCTCGAGCTTCGCCATGAGTTCAAAAAAATCACGGAAACGCTGAAGCGATTGCGGCATATTTCCCCCCTCCATACAATAGAGCCGGAAGAAAGGGAAGGTAATCGGTGGGAGCCCCGAAAGAGAGAGGTTTTCAGGAAGGGCGTTTCAGGCCGGGCAATACAAAATAGAAGCAGCTTCCCTGACCGGGAACGGACTCAAAATCAAGTTTTCCTTCGTGTGCTTCAATGATTTTACGGGCAATGACAAGGCCGAGTCCCGTTCCGCCGGCCCGCATTTTTTTGCCGCCGACCTGGGCAAAAGGACGAAAAAGACGCGCCTGATCATCCGGGTGGATGCCGATGCCCGTGTCTTGTATCTCCACCCGGATGCCCTGCGGGACCGCCGCCGTCCGGATGGTCACACCGCCCACCTCGGTATACTTGAGCGCATTACTGACGAGATTCAGCAGCACTTGCTGGATTTTATCGTGATCGAAACAAAGCCGGACGGGCGGCGTGTTGATTTCCGCTTCGAGCGCCAGGCCGCGCGTCGCCGCCAGAGGCTTCATGATTTCGCGCACTTCGCGGATGACATCCTGAATATTTCCCTCACTCATTTCAAACGACATGGCATTCGCTTCAAATTTTTGAAGGTCCAGGGCATTGTCGATCAAACGTCCCAGCCGTTCCACATTGCGGTTGGCCAGATGCAGCATTTCGGCCTGATCGGCCGGCATTTTTCCGGTCCCCGACTGCATCACCATCCGCAGCGATTCGCGGATCGCATGCAGCGGCGTGCGCAATTCATGCGAAATCGTGGACACAAACTCGGCCTGCAGTTTCAAAGACTCGCGGCTCCGGCGCTCGCCGATATCTTTAAAAAACACAAAAAATCCCGGACGGCCTGCATTGTCTTCCGTCCGGACCAAAACCAGCTGGACCTCCAGCGTTGACTCATCTCGCCGCCGGCAGCGGATTTCGATTTCTGCTTTGGCTTCACTCTCCAGTTTACGGCGCGCATTCGCCCAATGCTCCAAATCTCCCGAAAAAACGACTTCCTGCAAACGCATACCCAGCAATTCTTCCGTGGACCATCCCATCAAACCCGCACAGGCCGTATTCACCGTAAGGAACTTGCCATCGGCATCGATCTCCGCGACCCCTTCAAGAGCATTTTCAAAAGCGGTGCTCAACCGCTGACGTTCCCGGTCGAGCTTTTTACGGGCCGTAATATCTTCGGCAATGCCCGCGATCCGGTAAATTTTCCCTTCGCGGTCGCGCACCGGAAAACCGCGGTCGCGTACCCAGCGGATGGATCCATCCGGACGCTGCACCTGATATTCCACATCAAACTGCCCCAGAGAAAACCATTCATTAAACGCCTCTTTCACGCGCGCCCGGTCCTCCGGCAAAATACCTTCCACCCAGTTATTCGCATTCTCATAAATGGCTTTTACCGGCCGGCCCCAAATCGTTTCGTAAGCCGGACTGACGTACAGCATGCGCGAACCATCAAGATTTGAAATCCAGAAAACTTCGCGGATATTCTCCGCCAGCTGGCGGAAGCGTTCTTCACTGCGCCGCAATTCTTCCTGCGCATGAAAGCGCTCGGTCATGTCGCGCGCCATGCAGATAAGCAGCGGCTCTTTGCCTTCGCGCGCCGGCATCACGGAGGCCGTGACAGCCACCGGCACTTCGCGGCCGTCGGCAGCCACACACACGGTTTCTTCTTCAAAATAAAAAGCGTCCCGGGCGGCGGGTTCTGTCTCGTAAAAGGACTTCAGAATGTTCTGACGCGGACAAACCTGATAAAAGGGGTATTCGGTAAAATCATCGGCACAAACGCCGAGTTCCCGGCAGGCCGCGGGATTGGCTTTGACGATATTGCCGTTCGTATCCAGCACAAAAAGGAAATCCGGAATCGCAAGAAAAATCCCCTCCAGCTCATCACGGGAAATCGTCGTCTTTTCGAGCGTCTGCACCATTTGATTGTGAGCGTTCATCAAGGCGCCGAGATCGTCTCCGGAAATCAAGCCGGGGTCCACAAGCGCGCGTCGATATTTTCCTTCGGCCACCCATTGCATCCGGCGCGCCAGCGCCTCAATCGGCCGTGTCAGATATCGGCCGAACGCTAGTCCGGGAAAAAACAGAAAACCCAGGAGCAGAATCGCCAGCAGAAAAAGCCCGAAAACCAGCCGCTGCAAAGGCGCCACATAATCGTCCCAATCCTGCGTGAAATAGAGATACCACGTCTGGTCTCCGAAAACAGAATGATTCAGTTCATGAAACGCAGAAAGCTGATCGCGGCCGTCTTCCGGATTTTTTACGTGCCGGATTCCAACTTCCATTTCGCGGATATCCGCCATCTCCATTTCGGGCAACGCCTGGATCAGAAAGGCATCCGCCCCGGGCATGCCGTCAATCAGCAAAACGCGGCCGCGGTCGTCAAGCAAAGTGACGCTGCCCGTATCGCCGATCCGGAGTTTCGCCAGCGGTTCCACGAGCCCCTGGGCATCAAAAACCCCTTTGATAATACCCTGGATGCCGCCCGCGGCATCCCGCACCGGCAGACTGATCGAATAGGCATACTTTTCCGCCGAGGCATCAAATTCAAATTCACCGATCACGGCCCGTCCCGCGCCGCCGGCCAGCGCTTCCTGCCACCAGCTTTCATCGGCCTGATAATAATCACTGGTCGGATTGGAAGCCGCCACGAGCGCACCATATTCATCTGTGGTAAAAACTTCCGCCAGCGCCGGCACCTGCTCCTTGAGACGCTGCAACTGACGGCTGGCCTCAGAGACCAGCGGACCGGCGCTTTCGAGGGTTTTAGGCGACGCACGCTGCCAGCGCCGATCCTCATTCATAATGGCGGCGAGAATATCTTCCCGCTGGCGGGGGCCATATCCCTGCATTTGTTCCACAATGGCCCCCTGTTGAACGGAACTCGAAGCCACGGCCATCAGCAAGTGATAGGAACGGTCCACCATCGATTCGGCAAATTCACTGACCATTTCCAGTTCGGAAATCGTCCGGGTTTCCACCTGCCGCTGCAACATACTGCGGCCCAGCCAGCCGCCCAGCAAAAGCACCACAAAAAGGATCAACACTCCCTCGGCCAGAAGAAACGCCAGCAGTTTTTGATGAATGGTCCAGGATTTAAACCGGAAGAATCGGGAGTGATGGCGGGAGGAAAAGTAATCCGGAGTCTCGGGTTTAGACATCAGCGGCCTTACCCGCCTGCCGGTGGAACGCGAAGCACCGGAAGCGGACGGTTGTGTGAGTATCGCCATCTACTACGTAACCTTTTTACGTAGCAGAATAGTACAGGATGAATCCTATATCAACCTATATCTACCCTTTTAAAGAAGCCCGGGCATCTGTCGTGCTTCCGGCAACCGCTTTTCCCGCTTCGGTATCGTTCAGAAGGCGGACTTCCCGCTGCGGGAACGGAATCTTGATGCCGGATTGGCCGAAGGCATTGAAGAGGCCAGATTCACCGCATAGGAAATCTGGAAATATTTCACCGTCGGAATCCAGTAGCGAAAACCGAGATTAATGGAAGAATCCCCGAATTCCTGAATGCCGATCTGCGGCGCCGGTGTTTTAGCGACATCCGTCTGAGCCGTCAGCACCCGCCGGATGATTTCAATCGCTTTTTCGGGACTGGAATCGTAACTGATACCTACAAGCCCTTCCACCACCCGGTTCGCTTGCGAATTATGCAGCACCTGCCCGACAATTTCGCGGTTCGGAATGGTAATGCGGATTCCGTCTTCATTCGTCAAAATCGTGCACGCCAGTTTGACATCCTGCACCACACCACTGACTTCCGCGACCGTGATAGTATCCCCAACCGTAAACGGCCGCGTCAGAATCAGCGAAAGCCCCGCCCCGTAATTCGAAAGCGGCCCCTGGATGGCAAAACTGGCGCCGAAAGTCAGGGCACCGATCGCGGCGATAAACGGCGCAATCGTAATCCCGAATTTTCCGAGCGCGATGATCACCGCAAATCCGAGAACCAGCAAACGCGCGACGCCTGCGAGAAAGCGTGAAAGGGTAATATCGAGATTCTTCTTTTCAAAAATTTTCAGCAGCAGACTCGACGTCCAGTTCGCCAGCATGCCGCCGATGACCAGAATCAGGATGGCGCCGAGAATCTGAAAGCTGTAAGCCACGAGAAATTCGATGGTGGTATCGATGATTTTCTGTAGGGTACCCAATTGTTCCTGCATAAAGGCTCCGTGATGGATAAAGTCGCGCTATTCTAGCGCAGCCGGGCCCCGCTGACCAAGGAAATGTCCGGCTTCGCCCGACACATGGCGGCCTCTGGTATAATGCTTTTACCCATGAATTCCCCTATTTCCCCATCGCTTCCGCTGGAGCAGCCGGTCGTCATTGTCGACCTGGAAACCACAGGCGGCAGCCCGCTTTATCACCGGATCATTGAAGTGGGCGTCATCCGGCTGGAGCCCGGAAAAGCCCCCGTCCGGTTTTCGTCGCTGGTGGCACCGGGGCGGTATGTTCCCCCTTTTATTCTGCATCTGACCGGCATCCGCCAAGAGAAGCTGGATCAGGCACCCCGCTTTGAGGAGCTGGCCCTGGAGCTTCAGGATTTATTGAAGGATGCGATTTTCGTCGCCCACAATGCCCGCTTTGATTACGCTTTCCTCAAAGGCGAATTCGAGCGGCTGGGCATTTCTTTTTCCGCCCGCACGCTCTGCAGTGCCCGTTTTTCGCGCGCGCTGTACCCGGAGCACCGGCGTCACAATCTGTCGATCCTGATCGAACGGCATGGACTGAAAATGGAAAACCGCCACCGGGCGCTCGACGATGCGCTCGCGGTACACGAATTTCTGGAAAAGGCCTGGCGCGACCGGCCGGGCGCCTTTGAAAAAACGTGGAAGCATTTTCTCGAAAGCCGGCGCCTGCAAACGCAAATTCCGCAGGCGCGCTTTGAGGCCCTGCCGGAAGGCCCCGGCGTTTATCTCTTTTACGGAGAAAAGCGTCAGCTGCTGTATGTGGGAAAAAGCCGCAACATCAAGCACCGCGTCATGAGTCATTTTTATTCGGATTATGAATCGGGAAGCCGCCTGTCGATGACCGGCCAGGTGCTGGATGTCGAAGCGCTGCCCACCGCCGGTGAATTCTCGGCCCTGATGCTGGAATCTCGGCTGATCAAGGAACGCCTGCCGCTGTTCAACCGCCGGCTTCGCCGGGAAAGCCAGTTGGTCTTCGCCTTGCGCCGCGAGAATGCACAGGGCTATTTCACGGTCGTGCTTGAGCGGCGCCCGAATTGCCTGGTTCCGGGAGAGCCGGTGCTCGGTATTTTCCGGAATCTCAAAAAAGCCAAAGAGGCCCTGACCGCCATCGCCTACGAATCCGAACTCTGTCAAATCGTGATGGGACTGGAAAAAGCGCGCAACCGCACGGACCAGACGGCGTGCTTTGGCTGGCACATCAAGAAATGCCGGGGCGCCTGCACCGGCAAGGAAATACCGGCCGCGTGGAATACGCGGTTCCTGTCCGCCTTTCAGGAAACGCTGCCGCGGCCCTGGCCTTATGCCGGCCCCGTCATGATCGAGGAATTCGACCGGAAATCCGGAATCGGCGAAGCGTGGCTGATTGATGACTGGCAAATCCGCGCGGCCATCCGTTCACCGGATGGTGAAGCCGAAGTGGAAACTTGGCCCGGCGGTCTGGATCTGGAAAGTTACAAAATTCTCGACCGAGTTTTCCGCGATCCGTATTCCGGAACGCGCATCCGTCCCCTCACCCGCGCCAAAGCCGCGCAGTTTCTCGATCATCCCGCCATCGAACTCTGAATCAACTTTCCGAGAATGA
>CAZGID010000108.1:0-8707 GCA_964526065.1 uncultured bacterium | reverse complement strand
ATGACCTGCCCGAGCATAATGACAACAGTCACAATACCGACAAGAATCACGAAGGAAGGATAGGTCAAGGCCGCCTTCACTTTATTCAATAACGCCTGCTGTTTTTCACGATAATCAAATATCCTCGCCATCGATTCATCGAGGCGCCCCGCGCTTTCGCCCGCGCGGACCAGCGATACTTCTAGAGTTGAAAATAAATTCGCCTGACGTTTCATCGCTTCTGAAATGGAGGCGCCTTCCCGGACATCGGTCTCGATACGCGAAAGTACAGCCTGCATTTTTTCGCTTTCGCCCTGCTCCCGAACGAGCCGAAGCGCGCTTAAAATCGGGATACCCGACTTCAGCAAACGGCTCATCTGGCGGTAAAAAAAAGTAAGGTCAGCGCTGCGAATACGGCGGGATTTAAAACGCTTAACTTTCTTGTCCTGCCGGCCCGAAATCTTGACTTCTTCTACATCAACCGGCAAAAGCCCCATGCGGTTAATCAGTTCAATGGCCTGGTCCTGAGTCGCAGCATCCAGATTCCCCTCAACCACTTCCGTGGGGCTTTTGCGGGCTCGGTAATGAAAGTTCTTCATGTCGCCTTCTCGGCCGTTTCGCGGCAGAATTTCTCAATCCGAAGACGATCCACACTATGAATGGCCAGAAATGAAACCGCCGCCTCGTAAATGCCCCGGTCGGCAGCGGCGCGGTTACCTGAAATGCGCAGCACTCGCCCGATACACTCGAGAGGATTACGTCCATCCGTCAGCTTCATGCGAACTTCAATCACATCACCGGGATTCAGTTTTTCCCGTGTCCGAAAGGCAAGCCCTCCTGCACTAATGTTGGCTGACTGCCCTTCTCCTTTCCAGATTTCAAACTGGGGCTGTCCTGCCTCCTGAAAATTTTCGACCTCAATCGGACGAAAATAGACGTCCAGAGGAATACTGACCCGTTCATACTTCCGCCTCTCCAGATAAGCCGATTCGGACAGCATGGGCTCGCGTTTCGCAGCCCGCTTTTCAGCAGGAGCGGGAGAATTTTTTATCTCGCCTGCCGCAATCACCGGCTCTGCAAGTTCTTCAGCCGGAGTTGACTGCATCACTTCGTCCGGAGTAGTCCAACCCCGCAGAACTTTTTGCCAACCGTCTTCCCGCAATGTTTTCATCCCCATCCGCTTCGCCGCCATTTTTATGCGGTCCGCCGGTTTCGCATCCAGAATCAACTGACGGATTTCTTCATTCACCACAAGGATTTCATGAATCGCCATCCGGCCTGAATAACCGCTGCGCCCGCACTGTTCGCAGCCCTCCCCCTTCCAGACTCGGACCTCAGAAGGCTGGATGCCAAGGTCCTGGCTGATCATGCGTCGAATTCGATCGGGAACATCCGCTATTTCTTTCTTACACCCCGGACAAATGACGCGCACCAGACGCTGCGCCATAAATGCCAGAACACTTGAAGCGACAAGATAAGGTTCGACCCCAATATCCAAAAGTCGGGTTACCCCGCTGGCCGCATCATTCGTATGCAAGGTCGACAGAATCAAATGTCCGGTCAAAGCCACTCGAATTGCAATGTCAGCCGTTTCAAAATCGCGCACCTCACCGACCATCATGACATCAGGGTCATGCCGCAATGCGCTTCGCAAACCCCGCGAAAAAGTGAGCCCAATATCCGGCAGCACCTGCATCTGAATCATATCCGACATTTCATATTCAATCGGATCCTCAAGCGTAATCACTTTTCGCTCGGTCGTACTCAGGGTATTAAGCGCTGCGTAAAGCGTTGTGCTTTTCCCGCTTCCCGTCGGCCCGGTGACAAAAATGATGCCGTGCGGCCGCGAAATGAGGTCGCGAAAAATCTTAAGATTTTCAGGCTCAAGACCAAGCTCTTCGGGCGAAAGAATCATCTTGGTCGGCAGAATACGAATCACCAGGCTTTCGCCATGCGGTGTCGGCAATGAAGAAACGCGCAGATTAAGAACCTGGTCTTGCGTCTTGACCCGGGCTTTTCCGTCCTGCGGCAGCCGCTTTTCCACGATGTTCAAATTCGCCATAATTTTAATTCGAGACAAAATGGCCAGCATGAACCGATTCATTTCGGGCGGCACCCGGGTTTCCTGCAAAGCGCCATCGATCCGGTAACGCACCCTCACTTTGCCGCGGTATGGCTCCACATGAATATCACTCGCCCGCTTCCGGTAAGCGTCCAGCAAAATCTGGTTCACGAGCTGGATAACGGAGGCATCCTCCGCCATTTTTTCGATATCCTCTTCTGCCTCAATAGCGGACGACGTCTGCGCTTTTTCGGAAGCCGGTGTCCGCGTTAAAATTTTGTCCACCGTCTCGGCACCGAGCCCGTAATGCTCCTTGAGCATATCTTCAACATCACGCCCCTTGGCGAAAACCGTTTCAATCTCATAACCAAGACCAAAGCGGATTTCATCCAGCGTGTTCACATCCAGCGGCTGAGAGACGGCAATCCGCAACCGACGATCTTTAAGGGAGAGCGGGAAAATTTTGTAATACCAGACAAACTTGACGGGGATTTTTTCCAAAAGCGACCGGTCGACCGGGATCGAACGCAAATCTACGGTTGTTCCATCCGTATGCTCTACGTAAGCTTTCAACAGCTGGTCTTCGTTCAAATCTCCCTGCCGCACAATCCACTCGCCAAGGGCAATCTTGGAGGCTGAAGCCTGCTGGCGCAACTCCTCCAGCCTGGGATGGGGAATCAGGCCCGAATCCGCAAGGATTCGGTAACAAATTTTGTCGGATCTGGATATCATGATTTTTTGGTAGGTGCCGTGCCGATCAAATAAAAATCCGAAGCCGGCAGCTTGTCGAAATATCCATTGAGAATCCGCTCCACATCGTCCAACCCTTCCTTAACCGTCACATAAGCCCCCTTTTTTCCTGTGAAAGGCTCGGCAACACAAAAAGGCTGGGTCAGATAGTTCAGGATTTTTTCCGCCCGCTTGTAATCCCGCTGGTCTTCCTTCGGCAATTCTTCGAGACCGACCACCTGCACAATGCGGCGCAAAGAATTATGCTTCGCAATGACGGACAGCATCTTCTGGCTGATATCATAGTGCCGCTGCCCCACAATACGCGCGTCCAGGGTCGAACAGGAGCTTTTCAATGCATCGATCGCCGGGAAGAAACCACGCGTCGCAATTTCACGCGAAAGACTCATGGCGGCATTGAGACAGCTGAAAATTGCCACCACCGAAGGGTCCGTCATATCGTCAGCGGGAACGTACACGGCCTGAAATGACGTAATAGAACCGCCGCCTGGAACCGAGCGAATCCGCTCCTCGGCCGCATTCACCTCTGAAGCCAGCGTCGGCTGATAGCCCGCCTCACCCGGCACACGGCCCAGCAGGGTCGAGATTTCGGCGCCCCCCTGAACAAAGCGGAAAATATTATCCATGAACAACAGCACGTCCTTATTATCTTCAGCCAGATCTTCGGCCAGCGAGATTCCTGTATTCACACATTCATAACGGGCACCCGGAGGCTCATTCATCTGACCGAAAACCAGCTTCACTTTATCCAGAAGCTTTGCATCCTTCAATTCGTGAAAGAGGTCGTTCCCTTCACGAATTCGCTCCCCGATCCCAACGAACACGCAAGCGCCGGAATGTTTTTTAACGATATTATTAATTAACTCCAGAATAACAACACTCTTACCGCAACCCGCGCCCCCAAGAATTCCCGTTTTACTTCCTTTAATTAATGGAAAGAGCAGGTCAACATACTTCATGCCGGTTTCAAGACGCTCCGGCGCATCGGCATATTTATCGCGAATATTAAAAAGTTCATCTTTTGGAGGCTGGCGAATCGTACGAAAATCGCCCTCATCGATAGGCCCCTGGTTATCCACGGGTTGGCCGAACACATTGATAATGCGCCCGAACAGTTTGTCACCGACGCGGATCTTCACTGGATCATGAGTATTCACAATCCGGGAATTAAGCTGAAGATTCAAAGTCGAGCTGAGCGCAATACAGCGGACATCCTTCCCACCCAAATGTTCCGCAACCTGCATGACGACACGCTGCTTATCAATGGTTTGCGCTTCCAGAACCACGTAAACAGCCGGAATGTCGCGAATATCGTCAAACCGGACATCCACAACGGGACCGCGCACGGAGATGACAATCCCATGCGTCTTCTGCGTTCCGGCCCCGTTTCCATTCGCACCATTTGTCCCCGACATAAAAATCCCTTAACGCCTCGTCATTTTGGATGCAGAGAAAACTTCCTGCATCGCCTTATTCATTTCGTCTTTACTGGCTTTTTTAAACGAAAGCGCCAGACCTTTTTTTTCCGATCCCAAACTTTCAACAGCCTGCTCCAGCTGCTGGGCCTGCGTAGCGGCCTCCGACAAGCGTGTATCCGTGAGAATTTCGAATAACCGGGATGTAACCCATAAGTCAGCGAGAACTTTCATAATGCCGTCAATACTTGATTCATTGATGAAATCTTTCTTTTTCATTTCTTTAGATGCCGTCGGCGACGCATCTTCATCGTCACCTTTCAACAATTCAACGGCCGGCAGCAATTTCACGACACGGGGCTTCAAGATATTAAAACTCTTCGGCCAGATATAAATGACGCGGCAGCCGCCGGATTCGCCGCTCATGACGCGTTCCACAATAAAGTCGCGAATTTTAAGGGCAGATTCGTACCGCTCATGATCCTCGGGGCTTGGAAAAACCTTGGTGACTGTCATCCCCAACTGGCGGCATTTATCCGCTCCTTTCATTCCCACGCAAGCGACCGTGGCTTCTGCAAATTTCTCGGTTTCTTTCAGCGCCGTGCTGCAGACGCGTGAGTTCAACTGTGACATGAAGCCCGCCTCGGAAGTAATAACAAGAATATCCTGCAGGGACAGGTCATTTTTGACCAGCGGACAGTCGGTTTCAACAAACTGCAGCATATCGAAGAAATAAAGGAAAAGTTCGAGGAATTTGGAAAAGTCTGTTTTCTGCTGAGCAAACGCAAAAAATCGGTTGGAGGATACGTCCTTGAGAATGTTCATAATCTCAAGAAGCGCCTCCACGTCATCCATATCTCCTTTGATACGGCCCGATTTACTCAATGCTTATGCCTCCAGTTCAATTTTTCGCTTTTCCGTCCGCGTGGCATCCTGAATCAGGTTCGCAAAACTGCCGTCCAGAATGAGAGTATCGAAAACCAGCGCAACACCGGCGACCAGCTCTTTATCTTCCTCTTCACTTGTTTCAAGAGTCCGCCCCAGTTTCTTTTTGACCATAGCAAAAATCTTTTCCTTATGCGCCTCTTTAATTGGCAGCGGGAATTTGATGACAAACTTGCTTAAGTCCGGCGGTACCGCCGTAAAGTCCAATTCATCCTCCCTGCCCAGGAACTCTTCCACCAGGGTATGATGCATGGACTCCAGCACCGTGGGCGTAAAAGCCGAGTTCAAAAGCCGCGAAATGTAATCCAGATTTTTCATCTGAACATCTTTCTCAATATCCCGGCGAATCTTGTCGCAGGAAGACCTCGCTTTCTTCACCATTTCATCCGCCTCAGCCTTCGCTTCTTTTAACATACTAGTTTCTTTCTCACGCGCGGCATCTAAAGCTTCCTGTTTCAGCTTTTCGGATATCTGCATAGCCTCGTCCTTCTTGGCCTTATATTCCTTCTCTGCCTGATCGATCTTCTCCTGCAGCTCCTTCTGCTTCGCCAGCAATTCCTGATACGTACGGTCCAGACGATTCACGGCGCTCTGGGTATCACTGTAGAGAATTTTTTTCAGGAAGAAAATGACACCGGCAAAAACGATGATCTGAAGAACGACAAACTGAATCATCAACATAATTCTTCTCCTTGCCTCAGCTGGTCTGGCTGAACAATTGAAATACAATCATGAGCGCAATAATGGAAGTCGCCTCGGCAAACACCAGCATGAGGATAACGCCCATATAGATTTTAGGCGCTGCCGAGGGGTTCCTCCCAAGCGCCTTGATAGTGGCAAATCCAATAACAGCAATAACGATCGCCGGACCCAGGACTGCGAAAAACATAATCCCGATAATTAAAACAAGCTGGCTCATCCTACGCCACCGCCTCTTCCTCTTCTTCTTCCGTGGTCCGGGCCACGATATCCTTCACCAGCTCCTCGACTACCGTGGTAATCCGCCTCTTAATTTCATCGTCCAAAGCGCGTTTGGTCCTGATCGTCTTTGTCAGCCCGGCATCTTTCTGCTCCACCCAGTCAGGAAGCATATTGACGAATTCTTTGGCCTGCCCCTCCTCCTCAAACGGCTTCAAAAGACCGGCCTGCTTGGCATAAAACATCATCACCTGAAGAACCATGTCGACGGGCGAATTGGCCATCTGGGTCAAAAGCACTTGCAGCACTTTTCCCGCCCGGAGCTTTTCGCGTGCTTCCTCGGATTGCCCGCCAGATTGAAGTTTGCTGGTGCGCAGCAACTCCTTATATTGAATGAATTCCAACCGCAGGGAGCTGGACACCTCTTTCATGGCCTTCCACTGAACTTTACTACCGACACGGGAAACCGAAAGACCTACGTCCACGGCCGGCCGGAAGCCTTCATTAAACAACGGTGCGCTGAGGAAAATCTGACCATCCGTCATAGACACCAGATTTGTCGGCACATATGCCGTAAAATCACCCTCCAGCAATTCAACCGCCGGAATAAACGTCATGGATCCCCCGCCATGCTTTTTATCGAGCTGGGCGGCCCTTTCAATCATGCGCGAATGAAGATAAAAAATATCTCCCGGATAGGAGTCACGGCCCGGCGGCACCTGCATTAAAAGTGAAAGTTCGCGATAAGCCCATGCATGCTTCGTAAAATCGTCAAATATCACAAAGACATCCTTTCCCTTATACATCCAGAACTCTCCCACCGAGCAGGCGGCATAGGGCGCCAGATACTGCTGCCCGGGTGAACTGGAAGCGGGCGCGAATAAAATAAGAGAATAATCAAAGGCATCATTTTCCTTAAATAGATTCACAACCTGGGTCAACTGCGAACGGTTCTTTCCGATACCGCAGTAAATACAAATCACATCCTTACCCTTTTGATTCAGAATCATATCCGTCAGAACCGTTGTCTTTCCCGTCATCTTGTCACCCAGCGCCAAAGATCGCTGCCCCTTGCCTAAAGGCAGCAGCGCATCGACCAGCTTGACGCCGGTTTCGAGCGTGCGGCTTAATCCTTCACGATCCATAATGGCCGGCGCATCGTTGAAATAAGGAATGTAATCTTCCGGCCGGATCGGGCCCAAGCCATCGAGCGATTCCCCCAGCGGATTGATAACACGGCCCAGCATGCAGTCTCCAACCGGCATGTTGAAAGGCTCTAATGTTGCCGTAACCCGCGACCCCGGTTTAATCGGTTCCTTTTCCTTCACAACCAGCACCTGGGCCTCGTCCAGCGTACATCCCATGATGATGCCTTCCGTTCCGAAACCAAAGCGTACCAACTGGCCGAGAAAGCAGTTTTTCAATCCGACCACACTGGCGATACAGCCGGCAACGCCCTTAACGAATCCATACTCTTTATATTGATATTCAGCCATAGTTCGCTCCGTTATTTGGCGGCAGTCTGTTCCTTCTTCCTCATCTGATTCAGCTTCGTCAACCAGGTTACATAGAAGGAAACGGCAATAATGGCGAGAAAAATAATGATGCCGAAAATAATCCACCAGGTTGTTGATATTTCAGGGTCGATACCCATGGAAAGGATTTTTGTGACATCCTCCACCCGCTGGATTTCGGCAATGCCTCGCATGATTTTCTGAATGACGTTCTCTTCCGATTTGAGAGGAAGTTCGAGTAAGAGATCCTGCAATTCCTGCATTTTCCCGCGAGCCAACTGGTATTTTTGCTTATTGAGCACAAACGTTCGGATACGGTCTTCCACCGAACCGTCCGCGGCCAGCACGGCTTGAATTTGGCTGATCTCGTCCAGCAGCGTATTAATATAGACAGAGCCTTCGGATGCATAGGCGGCATAATCGCTGTTCTTGAACAATTCCAGCAGCTTGGCTGTCTGTTCACGGACAATATTAAGCTCCGTTTCCGGGATATACCAGATATCCCGCAAAACGATTTCATAAGACTTGGCTTCTTTCGCCGAAAACTGATCCTGTTTCTCCAGAGCAAAACGCCCGGCCTGATCATCAAAAAGAAGAATAAAATCCTTTTTATCAACAACATCCTGCGCCTTGATTTCCTTGGGCAGTTCGGCACGCACCATCATTTTAAGAGGCTGATCGGACGGATTATTCGCATTCACCATAAACTTCACTGTGCGAACATCCTGACCGCCTGTCGCTTCCATCCGTTGCAACGCCGTCATCGAGACAATACCATTCTGGATTTCAGGAAGCTGCCGGCGATGGGCGCGGTAGAGTTCAATCTGACGGCGAATGCCGCCCTTCTCGTTGCGTTCCGCCTCAATCTGGTCCAGGCGTGTTATTGCCTTTTCGTGTAAAAGCTTGGCCGTTTCATAGTATTTCGTTCCTTCAAGCGCCTTCAGATCTTTTTCAAGCTGTTCGCGCACCTTGCTGATCATGTCATCCGGAATGACCCAGACATTCCGCACTTTCAAATTCATGGTCCGCGTTTCTTTTGGATCAAGAATGACTTTTTTGGTCGCACGGTAGGCGTTATTTTCCTGGTCATAAACCAGGTCCATTTCTGCCTTGTCGAGAATATG
>CAZGID010000107.1:0-8722 GCA_964526065.1 uncultured bacterium | reverse complement strand
AGGGATTCGGCCATCCCCGTATGAAATTCAATTCCAAGCTCCGTCAGTTCGGCCTGAACCGCTTCGGCCGCCGGCGCCAGATTCAAGGCATGAAATCGAACCGCATCGGGATTCTGATTACGATTCTCCAGCTCACTCCGCACCTGCCGTGCCAGGCCCCGCATAAAGCGGACATCGGAACCCGATCCGATGTCTGCCACCACGAACGGCTGCTCCGGCGTGGCGTTAAAGGCCGGAATCCAATCCTCAATAATGCGCTGAACTAAATTGGGAATTGCATGAATCTGTTCGATATCCTCAACTTCACGGAGTTGAATTGAGGGCGACTGCATGATCTGAAACCCGGAAATCGTCTCCTCCGACACTCCGCGCTCACGCATCATCTTGGCAATTTCTTCCAGGGCCCAAGTGCGCTGGGTATGCTCAACTGCTTCGCGTTCAAAGTAGCGCATGAGATCCCGGTAATACTCTTCTCGTTTACGCTGGCGGTAGCGTTCATCATCTTCGCGGGCTTCGGACCGGCGGACAATCCGTACTTTCATGCCGGATTGATATTCACCGTCGAGCCCTTCCTGCCGCAATTCGTCCAGCACCCCTTCCACGACATCCCGGTCAAATTCCCAGGCATCCGGAAAAACCAGCCTGCCGCCCGGACGTAACAAAGTCAGAACGCCGCGCAGAATTTGTTTCAGATCCTCCGGACGGCGATAATACCCGACGACCGAATTTTCATAGATGACGTCGAAAGAACCCGGCCGCAGCACCGGGTTATTCTGAAGTTCTCGGATATCGGCATTCACAAGACGCAGAGAAGGATTTTCGGACGCTGCATTCTCGGGAAAAATCCGGTTAACGCCATAGATCTCAAGCTGCGGCGGCGTTTCCCAGTCATATTGCTTTTGCAATTGTTGAAGCGCCGGGACGGATGTCCCCAGATCGAGAATGCGAACCGGTTCCTCAGGATTTTCCAGAAGGCGGGCCAGAATCACTTCCCGGATATCGTCGCTCTCCGCCAGATAATTGGGCCGGCTGGTCAAACGCGGATGCGCATAGGTAAAGAGCTGCCAGAGAAAATCTTCCTCTTCGCGGGTCAGCGCATTTTCGCCTTCCTGCGAAAGCATTTCCCGGATCAACTGCGGTTCCGCATCGCCTCCGGAAATGGCGGCCATCATGGCGGCCTTGTCATAGTAGTTCAATTCATTGTCCCGGACATACCGAAAGATCTTTTCTTTTAAGGAAGCCGGCATTGCCTGCAGGGCTTCCGGCCGGTTCTGATCCTGATCCAGCGCGTTCTGCCAGAGATAATCAAATATCGAAGACGTTTCCGGCATTGACAATACAACTTTTTGATACAATTCATACCGAAACATAGCGCGGTAAAACTGGTCCCGGTCTTCTTTTTTCAGCGGCTCTCCCAATTCCATATCGATATTGGACCGGTCAAAAATCTGCTGCATGATTTCCGGGATCTCGCGCGCCTCCGGCCGCTCGCGTTGGGCCCGGTCCAGCAAAACTTCCGGACGCACCCGTTCTAGCGGATAAATCGCTTCAACCTCCTGCCGAAAATTTTCCATGACTTGCGGCGGCACGATGCCAAAATTCCGGATTTCTTCGAGCCGGCGTTCCAGATAAACCTTGTCCAATTCCAGTCCCAAAAACTTCGAAGCGATCGTTTGCCGAGTATCCTGAGAAATGGGAGTAACGGGACCCGCCGGCGTGTAACTATGCGCATAATCATAAACTAGATAGCGTGTTTCTCCGCTCTGGGTCCGGGCATGCAAATTTTTGCTGCGGGCCGGATTGTGATCCAGGTCATGAAAAAATATCATAAACAGAAAAACATCTTCGATTCGTGTCGCTTCATTAAAAACCTGGCCGGCGTCCCGCGTCTGGGCAATCTCTGTCAGAAAGACCGTCTCCCGGCTTTCCGGATCGCCCATGGCGCGAATCTCTACCAGATTGGGAAATACTGCAGAAAATTTTTGATAAATATCATATTGTTTTTTTGCGTTAAAGTTATTCACAGAAGGAAAGGCATAGAAAAGCTGCCCCGATTTTTTGTCGCGATATACCTGATTGCGGATTTTATCCACTGTCATTTCGGCTATTTCTTCTTCCGTAATTCCGTAATCGGCAAGCAGCGGCATCGCGGTGGGAGCAAGTTTTTTCGGATCGGTCGATGAAACCGGAATTTCAACAATTTCATAATCGTCCAGTCTGGATTCTGCTCGGTCGTCATAAAAGTAATACTCGGGAATCGACAGGGTGACGGGTTGCCCCTTCGTGTTGATGGCCCCGCCTGTATCCGAATAAAATCCGTCTGCAATGGTATGTGCAACTTGAAATTCGAGCGGCCCCTTCTGCCCGCCTTCTTCGAAGGCGTCCTTAAAGTATTCTTCTTCATGGGATAAAAACAAATTTTTGGGAAGCACCAGCCGTTTTCGAGTCGTGCGGGCGAGCTGCTTTAAAAACTCTGCCAAATGAGGCGTGAGTTCAAGATTTGTGTTCTGGTAAAAGCGGCTTGAAATCAGAATCGTTTCCTTATCCGCCGCCAGCATCAACGTTAATCGCGCGATGCGATTACCTTTTTGATCTTTAATGAAAATGATCCGCTTATTCAGATCCACGGCGGCCGCCAAGGCATACGTCCGATAGGCTCCCAGAATACAATTGAGACAACTGGTAAAGCCGACCCCCAGATTGAGTCGTTCAATCGGATCCTGTGCAAAAGAGAAAGTGACCGTCTGGGGTCCCAGGGATTTAATATTGGTTCGAATCGAACGGAGGTTCGCCAGGATCTGGGCGATATTATCAATAGCCTGGTATTGCTTCTCGTTTCCGCCAGTACGCGCATTTTCAGCTCGAAATTGGCTTATGGCCGCCTCGATTTTTTGGATCCGGATTTCCATATTTTCTTCCGGACCTTCCTCTAGACGAATATCATGCTGCTTATTCAAACGCGCCAGCTCGGTTTTCAAATCCCGAATATATTCCTGTTCCCGCTCGGCATAGACCCGTTCCAGATTGGAGGAGGGCAAGGCCTGCACCTCAGAGAAATCTTCCGGCGGAACACCGGACATCCAGGCGGTTTCATTCTGGTAATCCTGATTTCCTGGCAGTGCCCGCACAGCCGCTTCGGCGGCCTCAATGCCTTCTTCGATGCGAATTCTCAGAATACGCTTCAAGGGATGATCTTCGGCATACTGCTCGCGCAGCCAGGCAAGGGCATTGTGGATTTCCGGTTGTTCCAGGGCTTGCATGACTTCATCGGTAAAACTTTCCTGCTCCGTGCCAGCATTTTTTTTGGGAAGAGGTTGATCCATCAACCGGTCAATCACCCACAGCCGGGATGTCCGGATCCGCTGCTCCAGCGTCTCAAACTGTTCCGGAATGAGGCCTTCGGCTACATGGGCATAGACTGCTTTCCTGTCCGAAGGAACCAGTAAGCGGTCCAGTTCCAGCAAGTTCTGCAGTTGTCTGTATCTCAATTCCCCATAGTTCCGGTTCCTTTCCTTTTGATTTTCCATATAAGGCGCATCGGCCACATATTTCAGCACGGGACGCGCGCCGGCTGTCTGAATCAGAGATTCGAGGCGCTCCAGGTCGGCATACCGCTTCTCTACCGTCGTCGCCAAAAAGGCAAAGAAATAAGGCTGATAATCTTGTTGTGCCGCCGCGACCGACATCTTCAGAATACGGCCCAACCCCTTGGCCTTTCTTTCCATGTCCTTCAGAAAATAATCGCGCCGCCTAGACGCCTTGGCGATTTCTGCTTCGATTTTTTCCCGTTCCACCGGATCGGTCTCCTGATCCAGCGCTTGCTGTTTTGCCTGCAATTCTTGCTCCATTTTCTGGAGCTTCTCGCCTTCTTTTTTTCCAAGCAAGTTTTTGAAAATCGAATTCAGCCGCGAGGCCGTTTTATCGCCGGCCGCCGTAAAGGCGCGAAACAATGCCACAAATCCCGTACGGCCGAGATCCTCCTTTAAAAACGATTCCAGAATTCCAGCAGCCGCTTCATAATTGGCGGAGCCGCCATCCTCCGGTAATGCGGCAATCTGCTCAAGCAAATCCTGCATAGCAGGGTTGCCGGCGTAATATTCATTGAATTGTTCCCGGAAAGCCGAATTGGCGGCAAGTTCCCGCAGCGCACTCATGGCGGCATATCCGAAACGGCCGCCGTCCAGAGCAATGGCAAACAAATCCGGGAAGGTGGCGGGTTCAGCCAATCGCCGGAATTGAAAGAGGATCTGAAGTCCGTCATCCGAAGATTCCTCCCGCTCCCGGGCCAGCGCCGATCTCAATTGCGCAAGCAAACGATCGTGAAATTCATTCAACTGCGCCTCGCCGAAGGCTTCCTGAACCGCCGGATGACGCCTCAGCACCTGCCATTGCGCCGCCGGAAAATCCAGAAGCTGCGGAAGATCCTCAGGAATGCCCGCAAATGATTGCCGGAGAGCTGCCGCCTTTGCTTGGATACGCTCCCGTGCCCTGGAATTCAACGGAAGCATTTGCAGGGATTGGTTGAGCGCCTGAAGGGCACGGGAAACCTCATCCTGACCGCTTTGCCGCAACAACATGTCGACAAGCCGCCGCAAGCCGTTATCGCCCTGAACAACCTTCCGGATAAGGCTATCAAAATTGTAAGGCAGTTTGTGGCCTCCATACGCCGGAGGCAATTGCCGGGAATATTCGACAACTTCCCAGATGTCCGCGTAATAAGTCGTTGAGTTCGCATTCTGGCTTTCAATCGTGCCGCGCGGCAAAACCTGTTCAAGGATATAATGGCGGAAATCAGAAACGAAATTTTCAGGCATATCGGGGTTCTCGGAAGCCAGACGGAGGACACGGGGTTCAAGGAACTTTTCATAATAGATTTCGCGCAGCTCTGTCAGCCTGTCCACCGTCAGGACTTCATCCACAGCGCGGCTAAAACGGGTGGGACGGCCCGCCAGGCGGTCAGCGATTTCCTTATCCTGCAGGGTTTTGCGTACGCTTTCAAGCGTCTCATCAAGCCATTCACCTCTTTGACTGCGCGTACTGCTCACTGAAATCCGGATTGTCTTCTCCCGTTCTACTTTTAGAAGAAGAATGCGCCGCAATTCATCGGACCATTGCGTGACGCGACGCAGAGGCCGCATGTTGACGAGACGGCTGAACCGGCTCGCCGCCAGCCGCGCCTGTTCTTCTTCCAAAGCCTGCAGCCACTCTTCCTCTTCTTTGTAAAACAGCCCCCGGGTTGTGAGCCACGGCTTCATTTCTTTTTTAAGAGCATCTTGAACCACTTTCAATTTCGCTTCCCACTGCTCGACGGACGTATCCAGTAACTGGATCCTGTTTTCGAGCTGCCCATGCTCCTCTAAAACACGTATTTCCTCCTGCACTCCAGGCAGCAGACCCGGAAAATCCGGATCTTTCGTCTCAAAAGCATTCCGGATAGTCACTCGTTCCGCTTCGTGGCGGCTCGCAAGTCCTTGCAGAATAGCCTGCAACTGGTCCTGTTCAGCCTGAAGTTTTTCAAGCTCGTTGACGAGATTTTCCAGTTCTTGCCGGGCTTCCGGCCGTTCAGCCGTTGTTTGAACGACGACGTACGGAACCGTTTCCCCCTTGGGCCCTTCGGTTTCGCCCGTCACAAACCGCTCAATTCCGGCCGCACGATCCTGTTCGGAAACGGTGGTATCGATTTCCATCTGCGTCCCCGGCTGATAAAAGGCAATCAAAACGCCGCCCGGATCCACATTGGCCAGAATATCCGCCTGAATCCCCGCATGCGCATTGACAAATTCCTGGGCCGTTGCTGTATCCAGACGCTGCAGAATTTCTGCCCGCGCTCCTTCCAGCACAACCCAGGCGATGGGTTGTCCATTTTGACGGCGGGCTTCCGCTTCCAGCTGAAAACGGTTCCACTCCGGAACGCGGAACCGCGTGCTCTCGTCCGCCGGCACCAGAATGCCATTGGCGGCATCGCCCTCGACTTCGGTAATGCCGGAATCGGCTAATAAAGCAGGGACGCGTGCCGCCATCCAGGCCGGAAGGCCGATATCGAGGATGACACCGGATTCGAGGGTCGTTTCTTCCCGAGTCCCCGCTTCCGTTTCCGTTTCTTCCTGCTCCGACCGCTCCCGCATTCTCACATTCGAAATCGGTTTCAATGGCTGGATCCGCCCTCCGCCTGAATCCTCAATCCGGGCTTCCGGACGTGCATAGGGAAGCCGAATCGTGAAAGTGACACCGCGTCCTTCCGGAGCTTCAAGGCCGGTATCTCCCCGCTCATAAACCGTTTCCCGATCCGCCTGCCGGAAATTTTCTGCGGTAATCTCCCCGCCCGCCAGGCGGAGCATATGGCGGGAAACCGCCAATCCCCAGCCGGTTGATCCTTTCCCGCTGACGCCCGGGCGGAAAATATTTTCGGTCGTCACCTCAGGATTCGGAAACTCCGGACCATTATTGGAAATATGCAGAACCACCTCGGGACCTTCCCGCCGGACATTAATGACAATGCGGCGGTCCGGATTCTCTGTGTCCTTTTTAAATTCATCCCGGGCATTCGCCAGTACGTTTCGAAGCGGCGCAGTCAGGTGATCGGGATCCATTAAGACCGCGAGGTTTTCATCCTCCGTACGAATTTCGATGTTCATTGGGAACTGGTCTTCCTGGGTGACGGAATCCCGGATGCTGGTTTCAATATGCCGCACGACCTGTTCCAAGGCGGGGCGCAGCATCACGGGTTCAATCTCGCCAGTAAAATTCCCCTGATTGAAAATAAACTTACGAAAGGAAGCGACACGACGAAGGGCAAAACGCAGTTCCGCCGCATAACTGTCTATATTCGGCACCGGAAGTGCCTCCACTTTTGGAATTTCGGTCTTTAAAATTTTTTCCAGACTCATGAGAGACTTCACAAATTCGAGCGTGTTATCTTCTGCCGCGGTTGAAATGGCATTCAATGCATTCAGAATCCGCTCCGAAATCCTCTCGGCGGCCGCTTCCGTCTGAGGATCGGTTTCGACAACTCCATAAGCAATTAACCCCAGGCGGTTAAAGGGCTCCGTCACTTCGTGGCGAAAAACGCTCATCAAACCATCGAGATCCTGCAGCAATTGCTGAGGGTTCAGTGTTTCGCCGGCATTCCGGCGCCGCGCTTCCATGATCGCTTCAAAATCCGGTAACGCGTCCACTTCTTCCACATCTTCGCCGCGAAAGCGCCGGTATTCGCGTATTCCTTCTTCGATCCGGTCGCGCAGAGGCGCAATCTCGTCTTCCTCCAGCGGACGAATTCGTTCCAAAATGCGGGATCCGATGAATAGGCGCAGATTCATTCTCTCGCGGAAATCAAGTTGATCCTCAATTTGCGACAGGCCAAATAGCACGACCAAAGCCAGGTTCGCCTGGCGGGTTTGTTCCGCGGTCCCCTCACGGCCGCGCTGATAAACGGCATAGAGACGCGCCAGCAAGACTGCCTGCGGATTAGCGCGCAACGCGAAATCAATCACTTCGGCATTATCCCCCGGCCCCGCCGCTTCCTGACTCCGGCGGAAGGCCTCGAGTGGATACAGCGATTCCGCAATGGCCTCTGCCTCTTCCAGAGTAACAGTGGTCAAACGCTCCATTTGAGGCGCCAGGGCTTCAAGAACACCCGTGTCACGACGTTCGATCCGGCCCGGCGCTGGAGGTGCTTCAACTTCAGGCGCTTCAATCGGCGGAACCGCCTGTTTTCCGCTTTTCAATTCTTTCAGATCCCGCAAAAATTCATCCGCCAGTAAAACACCGGCACGCGGGTCCATGTATCCGGGACTGGTCGCGAACGTAATGATTTTCGCCCGTGCGAGAAGCGGCCGCAGACGCGGGACCCATTCCTGGGCCGTCCGGCGCGCCGCCACCCGCTTCGGCAAAATCTGCCGGCGCATGAGTTCCGGATCCGGACGCGGCTGCCGCATGTTTTCCAGATAAACCCGCAGATAATCTTCCAGCGCCTGCTTCTCGCCGGCATCCTCGATCTGAATTCCAATCGCTTCAAATGTTTCGTGGCCAATCACGCGTGAGATCAGATCCTCCACATCCGCCGAGGCAATACCGCCCGCATCGGGAAGGACTTCCGCCAGAATGACATCCAGTTCGCCT
Organism: uncultured bacterium; assembly: GCA_964526065.1. Taxonomy (GTDB): domain Bacteria; phylum Omnitrophota; class Omnitrophia; order Omnitrophales; family Aquincolibacteriaceae; genus CAZGID01. The sequence goes on along the minus strand of CAZGID010000107.1, from coordinate 604 downwards.
TCAACTTTCCGTGTATGCCGCCAGTGCGCCATCGCCAGAAAGTCCAGATCCACATCCAGAACATCGGGACCTTCTTCGGAAAAGGTTTCGGTCAAGGAAACCACTTCCGGATTTTTTGAAAAATCGAGATAGAATTCCTGGGGATCGCTTCCGTAAGAGGCATTCCATTGAATACTTTCACGTGTTGCCTTGCGCAATTGGCCGCCTTCACTGGTGAAATACCATTTATCCGGGGCGATCAGCCCGCGAATCATTTCAGGCGCAATGAAGTTGGCAATGGTGTAATTTTTTCCCGTATGTTTGCGGACCTGGTCCATGTAGGCGTTCTTTTCTTCCGGCGACAGGCTTTCGATATTCTCCGGCAGCGGCACCATGGCAAGCGAGGTGGCGGAAAACACGTCATCTTCATGCTCATCGATATGAAGCAGTGAGGCATTGGCCGGAATGATCCCATTGAGGTGGGCTTCGCGCCAGGCCGGGACCACGCGGTTGTGATGATCGATAATCGTAATCTGCTGGCCCCATTCGGTCTGAATGTGAATGCCGTTGCGCTCCGTGAGTTGATTGTCGATTCGATCCGGGGTTTCAGTCAGACGCGCATATG
>CAZGID010000106.1:0-8795 GCA_964526065.1 uncultured bacterium | reverse complement strand
CGATTCCATGCGGGAACATGCACTTCCACCGCTGGTGAAAGGCGTGCGCGTTGTGCCCGCCGAACTCGGGGATTTTGCAATTGTCAAAGGCGCAGCCAAACTCGCCGAGGATGCGCTTGCAGGAGGCCGTGCTTCATGAGTGTCAAAGCGCCTGAAACCTCCAAGCAGGTGGTCGCCGTGATTGATATTGGGACCAGCGCCATCCGTCTGGTCATTGCGGAGCTCGGTCCGAAAACGGAAATCCGGTATCTGGAGAATCTGCAGCGGCCCGTGCGGTTCGGCAAAGACGTCTTTACGACCGGCCGCCTGGGCACTTCCGCCATGCGGGAAGGAATCTCAATTTTAAAAAACTACAAGACGCTGATCGATAGTTACGCGGTGAACAAGGTGCAAGCCATTGCCACCAGCGCTGTCCGTGAAGCGGTCAACAGCGAGAACTTTATCGATCAGGTCTATGTACGGACCGGGATCGATGTTGAGGTGATCGAAGGGCCCGAAGAGAACCGGCTCGAGTTGACGGCTGTGGAACATGCCGTGGGCGATGAGATGGACCTCTCGAAACTGGTCGCGTTGATTGTGGAAATCGGATCCGGCAGTACGGAAGTCATTCTTCTGAATCAGGGGCGGGTCGAAATTACGCAGACGCTGGCATTGGGCTCGATCCGGCTGCCGGAGCGGGCCGAGGCGGGGAAAACCGATCCGCCGGTACTGCAGCGGGTTCTGCGGCGCTATATCCATGAAGTGGCGATGCAGATCAATAAAGAATTCCTGCTGGAACAGGTTAATACGTTCATTGCGCTGGGCGGTGATATGCGTCTTGCGGCGCGCCAGTTGAGTGAAAAAGTTGAAAAACCATTCGCGGTGCTGGACCGGAAAAATTTTTTAAATTTTGTCACGGCGGTCAGTAAAAAATTCCCCGAAGACCTGGTTAATGAATACGGGCTGATTTATTCTCAGGCCGAGGGGCTTTATCCGTCTTTGCTGGCCTATTCCTACTTTTTGAAGGAAACGCAGGCGGAAAATATTCTGGTGCCGATGCTCAGCATTCGTGATGGCCTGCTGCTGGAAATGGCCCAGCTTTATTCCGGATACCGCCGGACGGATGTTTCAAAGCAGATTCTCAGCTCGGCGCGTCACCTGGCCCAAAAATACCAGTCTGAAAAATCTCACGTGCTCTGCGTTAATTCCCTGGCGCTCAAACTTTTCGATGCCCTGATTGAAGATCATGGCATGGGCACGCGAGAGCGCTTGCTCCTGGAAGTGGCGGCCACTCTGCACGATGTTGGCGCGTATGTGGCGCAGCCGGGCCATCATAAGCATGCGGCTTATTTGATTGAAGCCTCGGATATTTTTGGTCTCCGCAAAGAGGACAAGACCCTGGTGGCGCAGATGGTGCGTTATCACCGCGGTTCGGCCCCAAAACCGACGCATGTGCCGTATATGCAGTTGTCGCGCGAAGACCGCGCGATGGTCTCCAAAACGGCGGCGATCTTGCGTGTCGCGGATGCACTGGACGAAAGCCGCCAGCAAAAAATCCGGCAGTTCACTTTGGAGCGGGCGCGCGATACTTATATTTTGTGGGTGCCCGAAGAGGCGGGCGATATTTCGATGGAACGCAACGCCTTGAAAGATAAAGGCAGTATGTTTGCCGATGTTTTCGGCGTGCCGCTTTTTCTCAAGCAGAAGCGCGCGGCGGCAGGAGAAGTTTGATGAGCGAGAAACCGCTGGAAGAAAAAGAACGTTATCTGGATCGTGAGCTGGCATGGGTCGATTTTAACCAGCGTGTCCTTGCCGAGGCGATGGACGCCCGGAATCCGGTACTGGAGAAACTGAAGTTTTGCGGCATTGTCAGCTCCAATTTTGATGAATTTTTCATGGTCCGGGCGGCCGGTCTTGAGGATGCGGATCCCTTGTGCCGGGCGGTTTATGAAAAAGCATTTGATGTCATCCGGCGGCAGAATGAGTTTTTTCTGGGAACCCTGGTCCCGGAGATGGAAAAAGCCGGCATCGTGCGCTTGTCGGTTCAAACCCTGGACGGCGAGCAGCGCAGCTATGTCGAAAAGTTTTTTTATGATGAAATTCTGCCCTTGTTGACACCGATTACCCTGCAGGAAGCGGTGCCGCTTCCGCCCTTTGTGAACCTCAGTCTTTACCGGATTTTCGATTTAAAGAAAGGCAACGACGGCAGCCGGCATTTTGCGGTGGTGGAAGCGCCGCGAAACGCGGCCCGCATCATCTGGCTGCCCTCCGGGAAAGGCCATCCGTTTGTTTTACTGGAGGATGTGCTGGCGGCCTGGGCAGGAGAGTTGTTTCGCGGATTCGATATCCTGGGCCACGGGCTGATGCGCATTACGCGCGGCGCGGAAATGTCGCTCGATGAAGAAAAGGATGCGGATTTTGCGGACATCATGAGCGAGGCGCTGCGGAGCCGCCGCATGGGATCAGCGGTACGGCTGGAAATTCAGGGCACGGGCGAAATGACGGCTTTTTTTCAAAAAAGCCTTAAAATTGCCGAGAACCGGATTTTTCAGAACGAAGGCTGGTTTGATCTCAAGGAAATATCCCGGATTGCCTTCCAGTCCGGATTCGAAGAATTTAAACGCCGGGAATGGAAACCGCAGCCCGTGCGTGAAATCGAAGAAAGTGAAGATGTCTGGGCCCTTCTGCGGGAGCAGGATGTCCTGGTGTATCACCCCTATCAGTCTTTCAATGCGTTTCTGCGTTTTCTGTCCGATGCGGCCCGCGATCCGGACGTGCTCGCCATCAAGCAGACGCTTTACCGTGCGGCGGTCCCTTCGCGGGTTGTTGAGGAACTGGTCAAGGCGGCCGAGAAGGGGAAGCAGGTCACCGTGCTGGTGGAGTTAAAAGCCCGGTTTGATGAAGAGCGGAATATTGAATGGGCCGACCGGCTTGTGAAGGCGGGCGCTACGGTCCTGTACGGTGTGGCAGGTCTCAAAACCCATGCGAAAGCCTGCCTGGTGATTCGCCGTGAAATCGAAGGTATCCGGCGCTACGCCCATCTTTCGACGGGCAACTATAACGAGAAAACGGCGCGGCTCTATTCCGATATCGGTTTTTTTACCAGCCAGGAAGAAATGGTTCGCGATATTTCAGCGGTTTTCAATACGATCACCGGATTTACGCAGCCCGGCGAATTGTCGCGGATCACCATGGCGCCGTACAGTCTTCGAAAGAAATTCGAACGTCTGATTTTGCGGGAATCCATGCGCAGCCGGCGCGATCAGCCGGGACGGATCATGGCGAAAATGAATTCCCTGGTCGACCCGGTCATTATCGAAGCGCTGTACCGCGTTTCCCAGGCGGGCGTTAAAGTGCAGCTGAACGTGCGCGGTATCTGCTGTCTGCGGCCGGGCGTGCCGGGTCTGAGCGAGAACATCGAAGTCATCAGCATTGTGGATATGTTTCTGGAGCATAGCCGCATTTTTTATTTTTATAATGGTGGCGACGAAGAAGTTTATTTGTCCAGCGCGGACTGGATGCCGCGCAATCTTGACCGGCGCGTGGAAATCCTTTTTCCCATTGCGGAAAAGAGCAAGCGCGACATCATCGAAGTTCTTAATGCCTGTTTCCAGGATACGGCCAGCAGCTGGAAGCTGGAATCCGACGGCACCTGGAAGCGCCGGGAGACGGCGGAGCCGCCTTTCCGCATGCAGGAATGGATGATGAAGCGATTTGCGGGCCGCACGGCAGAAGATGGCTCCAGCCCGGTGGAGCTTCAACCGCAGCGCCCAAAACGCACCACGACAAAACAAAATCCGGCGGCGGATGGATCCGCCGGTTCCAGACCCTCCGCTGCCAGTTGATACCGGAAAGCGTCCGCGCTATACTGACCACCTTTGCAGTTCGCAGGAAGCGAGGCATCATGAAATTCAAACCGGTTTACATATTAATGCTGGCTCTCTTTGCGGCTTCTTGCGCCAACCCCCGGTTTCAGGGCGGCGGACGGCCGCAATATTCCGAGTATGATCTCGGATTTGTCGGCGTTCCCATCTACGGCCAGGTGATGTCCCGCAGCACCGTCGTGGATGCTGTCGAAGAAAAAATCGAATCCCTCGAAGATGCCCGCTATGTGATGACGTTCAAAGTGAATCAGGTTTTTAAGGGTGAAATCCCCAAGATCCGCCGCGGCGGGCCTTCGGAATTTCAGCAAGCAAAATCTGCGGCGAAGAAAGGCAAGATCATGCAGATTCTCACTCTGGATTTCCGGGATCCGGACGATATGATTGACCGCGGCTGGCTGAATGTGGCCGTGATGGATCCTGCGGAAACGTTTGATATCCCCGATTGGAAGAATCCCGAAGGCCGTCCCTACGAAATTTATCTCAGAAAGGCTCACGGCGTGAATGACCGGTTTGTTCTGGTACAGAGCCGTGATGCCGAAAAAATGCTCCGGTCAGCAGCCGGCACAGAAAAAGGAGAGTAAAAATGAAAGAACAGGCATTTTATGGATGGATATTTGCAATACTGGTGCTGGGGATGGCCATGCCGCCGACGGCGCAGGCGGCTTCCGGTGCGGAAATCAATGTGCGGATCGAAGAGACGCTGAATCTTCTGAAAAAAAATGTCGAAGGCGCTGAAGATGTTCTCGCCAAGGCCAAGGGGATTCTTGTCCTTCCCAGTATCTGGAAAGGCGGTATTGGCTGGGGCGGCGAATATGGCGAAGGCGCGCTTCTGAAAAACGGAATTGTTGCGGACTATTACAGCGTGGTGGGATTATCATTCGGGTTGCAGCTTGGTTTGCAGAACCAGGAACTGGTCGTGGCTTTTCTCGACGAAACCGTCATGGATGAGTTTCATCATGCTGACGGCTGGGAATTCGGGCTGGATGCTTCGGCCGTATTTATCAATGCCGGCGTCGATGGACGCTTGAATTCCTATGTTTCTAATGCCCCAGTCGTTGTTTTTGTGATTGATCAACAGGGATTGATGGCGAATCTTTCCATCGAAGGCTACAAATTTACGAAGATCAAGAAATAGAGCGTTTACAAGCGGCTGACTTCAGCCGTGATTTCCAGCCGCTGGGCAGGAGAAAGACCGCGAAGGCCGTCGCCATAGCGCTGTACGGCTTCAAGACGCCGGGCCAGGCCGGAACGGTTGGCCAGCTGAATACTCAGGCCCGGGCGGGCATTGAGTTCCAGAATCAGCGGCCCCAGCAGGGAATCGATCACAAAATCCACTCCCAGGTAGCCCAGTTGAAAGATGTCATAAAGCCGGGCGGAACTTTCCAGAATTGTTTTCCAAAAAGGAATTTTGATTCTCGAAACAGGATGATCCGTGTCCGGATGCCGGTCCACTAAATGGTTCCGGCAAACGCCGCCATACGTTATTCCTTCATCCATTCGGACACCCACGCCCACCGCGCCCTGATGCAGATTGGCTTTTCCGTCCGAAAGACGGGTCGGCAGCCGGAGCATAGCCATGACCGGGACACCGCGAAAAATAATAATGCGGACGTCCGGAACACCGCGAAAAGCCACCGGCTTGAAAACAGGATGCGCGTGAACGCGGTATTCGATGAAGGCATGATCATCCACGCCGCCCAGGGAATACAGGCCGGCGAGGATATTGGTGATGTGATATTCCAGGGCTTCCATCGAAATCCATTCGCCGCTGGCTTTCTGCCACATGCCTTCTTTGCGGTCCGCGATCACGAGAATGCCGCGGCCTTCGGCCCCGCGCGCCGGTTTGACGACAAAATCCCGCATGAAGCGCGTCTGCTTGAAAATCTTTAACTCGTAATCGTGCATGATTTCATAATAGGAAGGCGGAACCGGAAGACCGTGTTCCTCCAGCAGGAGTTTTGTTTTCAGTTTGTCGTCCACCCAGGGATACCGCTTGCGGGGGTTTTCGGGAAGAAGAAACTCGGCATTGCGGCGGTTCATGCCCAGGATGCCGAGTCCGCGGAAAAGGGAAAACATCAGCTTTCCTTATTTGCCGCTCTGGCCAGATGGCGCAGGGACCAGAAGCGCGGAATTTCCAGCAGCCGGAGTCCCGTATAGCGGCCGAGTAAAAGCAGCAGGGCCATGATGACCAGAAGCAGTTCCGGAAAAGAGAAAAGATAGGCGCGCAACGGGGCGAGGTCGAACAGAAAGTAAGCAACCAGCGCGACCGCTACGGTTCCGGCCGTTGTTTTGAGTGCTGTGCGGGTTCCATCTTCAATTTGCAGTACGGAAAAGCGTTCGATAATCCAGGTGATGATAATCATCGGAAAAAAAGAAACGAAAAGCATATTCTGAAATCCCAGCCGTTGCCCGAACATCATCAGCAGAATTGTGCCAATGACCACCCACGTTACGATCAGCGAAATTCTTGGGATGACCAGCACTTTAAGCCGGTCCAGAGCCGATCGTAAAAACCAGCCCAGCGCCACCATCAGGGTAAGAAAAAGAAAACCGGTCCAGACCGACATTTCCCGGAAGGCCAGCGCCAGCAAAATAGGCGTAAAAGTTCCAAATGTTGGAATGCCGACGATGACCCGGAAAAAGGAAACCACGAGGGCTCCGAGCGGAATCAAAAGCAGAATGCGGACAAGATGCTGAAATTTAAACGGCAGGGCATAGAGCGACCAGTTCTGATCCACAGGCGGAATCGTCGCCCGGTCAATGACGAAAAAATAATCGAACTTACTTAATCCGGTATGCTTGATCAGCGCATAATCGCCGCGATACAGCTCCAGGTAATTTTCCGGAATGCGGGCGTAGTGCCCGTTGACCACGTCAAATGGCACCCATTGGCCATTGATATAATTCTCCGCCCAGACATGAGTGATGTTTTTAATACCGCTTGTCAGGATCAGTCCGCCGACCACGCGGGAAGGAATGCCGGCCGCGCGGCTTAAAGCGGAAAACAAACGGGCTTTTCCGCCGCAGTCGGCAATCAGGTCCTTGAGAGTCCGCCGCGCGTCCCGGCTGCCTTTTTCGGACTTATATTTGACCTCTTCGCGGACAAAGTCATAAAGATAGCGGTGAATTTCGGCCATATTCTTTTTCCGGCCGATGATTTTCCTGAGCTGGCGTTTGACCTGAGGATCATCGGATTGAATCAGGTCCGAAGGATCGATCCAGACCCGGAAGTTTTCCGGGTAAGCGATTTGCGGATCCCGCGGCACCGTTAAAAGCGGGGGGATGGTGTAGTTGAGACTTTTGAGTTGTACGGAAAAACTGTAGCGTACGGTGGTCAGACCTTCGAGGAAATCCGAGCGCCAGAAACCGATGCGGTTGCCGGTCAATTCCCGGATGCGCGTGTAAAATTCGAGACTGTGATCGAAGTTTTCATTGTAGACGGTTTGCCGTTCCGTATCCTGGGGCAGCGTCATGCGGACTTTGGCCCGCTCGCCTTTGCCGAGTAGTGCCATTTCGACGGAAACGTTCCAGAGATTGCGGCCGAACTCGGGGCGCAATGTCTGACCGCCGTACAGGATCTTGAGCGTTGTAAGACCGAATCCCGCTGCAAGAAAAAGCAGCGCAGTCACCAGAACTTTTTTTTGTTTCATAGCAAATTTTGGGGGAAGTTCAACCGTCCGGTTGATCAGGAAGAATGCCGGAAGCCGGGAACGCAAAGCCATCCCTTTATGAGCGAAATTATAGCATTCCGGGCGCTGGACGCAAGAGGGGGGCGGGGGTATCATAAAGCCGGGAAAGCGGGGCGTCATGAGAGCGAAGAATCCAGCTTTATCGGAAATGCATACCCGGGAGGCGATCGCCGAGCGTCTGGAAGCCGGCGTCCGCCACAGTTATCTGAAGGATTTTATTTATGGCGCCATTGACGGCGCCGTCACCACCTTTGCGGTTGTGTCCGGCGTGGCCGGGGCGGGCTTGTCGAGCGGCATTGTCATCATCCTGGGGTTTGCCAATCTGATTGCCGACGGTTTTAGCATGGCGGTCAGTAATTATCTGGGAACCCGCGCCGAGAAGCAGACGCATGAGCGGGCGCGGAAGACCGAAGAAATTCATGTTGAGACGGTTCCGGAAGGCGAACGAGAGGAAATCCGCCAGATTTTCAGAAAAAAGGGATTTGAAGGCAGTACACTGGATAAGATTGTCGAAGTCATCACTTCCGATAAGGAAAAATGGATTGATGTCATGCTGGCAGAAGAATATGGAATTTCGCCGGCGCCCTTGTCGCCGGTCCGGGCCGGTGTGGTTACCTTTTTTGCTTTTCTGGCCGCCGGTCTGGTTCCGCTGGCCGCGTTTCTGGTGCAATGGGCCGGTGTTCTGCCCGGCATGAATCCGTTTCTGGTAAGTTTTGGCATGACCCTGACCACTTTTTTTCTTGTCGGAATGTTCAAGAGCCGGTTTGTGGAACAGTCCTGGTTCCATGCCGGTTCGGAAACCTTGCTGGTCGGCGCCATGGCGGCTTTACTGGCCTATGGGGCCGGTATGCTGCTCAAAACGCTGGTGGATCTGCCGCTTTAATCATGTATTGTTCACACTGTAAAAATTATATTCCGGAAGGTCTCGGTCTGACGACCTGTCCTTCCTGCGAGCGGGACCTGCGTGAAGTCGCCGTGGATACCCTGCCGCCGGAAAAGCCGAAAGCCGACGAGGCTGTGTTGCCGGCCGGAAACCGTTTTTCGGGCGCGGCGGTAACCACAATTTCCGCATGGAATCTGCCGCGCCGCGCGGCCTGGCAGTGGACCGGCGCCTGCTTGTTTTATCTCTTCCTTCTGGCCGGAGCCGCCTCGATTGCCTTTTCACAAAGGGGGCTTAAAGAGTGGCACGATCTTTATCAGCAGTACGCGGTTCCTTTTATCAAAGAGCTGCCGGCATTCAGCT
>CAZGID010000105.1:5250-8818 GCA_964526065.1 uncultured bacterium | reverse complement strand
TCATCCCCGAATTCCAGCCGGTGCGGGTTGTCGCCATAAGAAGGAAAAACATCGACGTGGCTGCCGCGCACGCGAAACGAACCGCGCCGCAAATCCGCGTCCGCTCTTTCATACTGCAATCCGACAATGCCGGAGATGAATTGATCCCGGTCGAACGTCTGCCCTTTTTCCACCTGAATCAGCAAACCTTGCCAATCCTCCGGCGAACCCAATCCGTAAATACAGGAAACACTCGCCACCACGATGCAATCCTCGCGTGACAACAGCGAACTGGTCGCCGCCAGCCGCAGCCGGTCCAGATCATCGTTAATGGAAGCATCCTTTTCAATGTACGTGTCGGAATGAGGAATGTAGGCTTCCGGCTGGTAGTAATCGTAATAGGACACAAAATACTCGACTGCATTTTCGGGAAAGAATTCTTTCAGTTCGGAATACAGTTGCGCGGCGAGTGTTTTATTGTGCGAGATAACGAGCGTCGGGCGGCCCAGCCGGGCGATGACGTTCGCCATCGTGAAGGTTTTTCCGGAACCCGTAACGCCGATCAAGACCTGTTCTTTTTTTCCGGCCTGGAAACCGGCCGCGATTTTATCGATGGCCTGCGGCTGATCGCCGCAGGGCTTCATGCGGGAAACAAGCCGGAACTCAGCCATGCTTCCTTTCTTTGACCAGCATCGAAAAATCCATATTTTCCACCGAATGCGTCAGGGCGCCGATGGAAATCCAGTCCACGCCCATGGCCGCATAATGACAAACGTTCTCGAGCGTAATCCCGCCCGAAGCTTCAAGAATCACTCCGGGACGGCGGGAACGCGCCAACTCCACGGCTTTGCGAAGCCGCACCGGCGGAAAATTATCGAGCAGAATCACGCGCGGATCCAGATCCAGCGCCTGGCGCAATTCATCCAGATTGCGCACTTCGATTTCAAAACGGTGTCGGTACTGCACCAGCTTCTCCAGATTCTCATCGAGACGATGATTCTCTTTTACAAAAATCGCATCATAAAGTCCCATGCGGTGATTCTTCCCGCCGCCGACACGGACCGCATATTTCTGAAATTCCCGCAGCAGCGGAAGCGTCTTGCGGGTGTCGAGAATCAGAACATTATCTTTTTTCACGCGCTCCACGAACTGCCGCGTGCGCGTGGCAATCCCCGAAAGCAACCCCAGAAAATTAAGCGCGACCCGCTCCCCGGCCAGCATCGAACGCCGGCTGCCCGACAGACGCACCACCGCCTGCCCGGCCCGCAGAGGGCGGCCTTCGCGCAGCAACACGCGGACTTCTAAAGCAGGATCAATTAAACGAAACACTTCGGCCAAAACCGGCCCCCCGCAAAAAACGCCGGATTTTCGCGCCAGAATCGAGGCCTGCGATTGTGTGGCCGGCGGCACCAGCAGACGCGCAGTCACATCCCCGCGTCCGACATCTTCGCGAATCGCGAGACGAATGCGCCGGCGGGCGCCGGGCGAAAACAGCGTATCGAATTCGGACATGACCTGACTGGTTTTCGAAGTGGATTTCAATTCGGCCTCCGCAATTCCTGAGCTATGCATTTTACACCCTCCGGCAAGATTGATTGAAATGAGGTTCTGCTGGTCCGTCCCGCATCTTTCTGTTAGATTACCGCCCTATGACTCGCCCTAAAATCCTTTATGCCGGCGACAGTTGGGAAGGCGGTCCCGCCAATTACCTGCTGGCCATCCTGCGCCATATGGACGCAGACTTCCAGCACGTCCCTGCCGCCGTGCGAATGTCTGAAGATATTATCGCCCGTCCGTTCGATCTATTTATCCTCAGTGATTACGGTGCCGAATTACTGTCACCCGCCTGCCAGGAAATTATGATCCGGCGGATTGAAGCCGGCGCCGGTTTTTTGATGATCGGCGGCTGGGCTTCTTTCTCCGGGCCCTTCGGCGGCTGGCACGGAACGCCGGTTGAATCAATCCTGCCGGTACGTTGTCTGGATCAGGATGACCGCCTGAATACCTCCAGCGGATCTCTTATCGAAGTGCAGCAGGCTCACCCCGCACTGGGCCGCTTTGATTTTGAACCTTCTCCCGTCCTCTGCGGCTTCAACCGGATTCTGCCGCGGGAACATGCGCAAACGGTGCTGGCGGCACGCCAGATCGTTCAAAAGAAAGACAAACTTTCTCTCGCTTCCGAAAAGCACCCGCTTCTCGTTCTGGACGGCCGCCCCGGAAAACGGATTGCAGCGCTGGCCACCGACATTGCGCCTCACTGGTGCGGCGGTTTCGTGGACTGGGGAGAAGAGCGAAAAAAACTGCCGGTCAATCCGAAGATCGAGGTGGAAGTCGGTCACCTTTACCTGGAATTTCTGGCCCACCTTTTTGCCTGGCTTTCCGGAAAAGCCTGAGTCCGATAACCAATAGTGACCCCGTGGTCACTATTCAGATTTCACTTAAAATCGCTTCCCCGAAATAATCGAGTACCCGCTCCCGGTACGTCCGGTAAACCGGAATTCCCCAAAGCGACAGCGGATTGTAGTCATCGGTCAGCACGGTTCCGGAGGGAATCAGGGATTCCACGCGGCGCGACTCCAGACGCCGGATCCACTCGTCCTGGGCTTCGCAGGATAAAATCCGGCAAGGTTCCTTCTTCCATTCCAGCGGCGAGGCGGAGCCCAGAAACACGATATTGTTGACCCGCCGAATCGCATTCATCTCGAAAGCCCGGACGTGGGGAAAAACCGCTTGCAGTGTTGCCAGAATCGCGGCAGGCACCTTCTGGCCCGGTCCTTCCACAATACCGCCGGTATTCAAAAGCAAAACACCATCCTTTGCCATCACCCGGCGGATTTCGCGAAACATCTCGACCGTAAAAAAATGATCCGGCAGATCGTAGCTCGCAAAAGCGTCCAACACGACGGCGTCATAAGTCTTTCCTTTCGATGCCAGACTTTCCAGCTCGCGGCGGCCGTCCCCGAAATACAACGTTCCATTCTTGTGTTCAAATCCAAAGTACGTTTCGGCAACGTCCGCAATGGCCGGATCAATTTCAATGATGTCGGTCGCCACCTGATGCCGGGCCAGAAAAACCGGAATACGGCCGACGCCGAGCCCGATCATCAATACATTTTTTAGTTCCGGACGCAAAAAGAAAAGTCCGGCCGCATAAGAATCGTAATCCACGCGGATAAAAAAATCATAGGGATCTTCGCCCCGCATAAAATAATTCTGCGGCGAACCGTCCACCAGAAGCGCCCGCATGTTCGGCCGCTCGACGACCTGCAATTGCCCGTAAGCACTGTACGTTTTAAACAGCACGCCGTGATCCGCCTGAGCCGCCCGGCTGAAAAAAAGGACGCCGCCGAGCATGGCCAGCAGCGCCGCCAGAGCGGCCAGACTGCCCCGCCCGCGGCCTGAGGCCGCGAGCCCCGTAACGGAAAGGATGCCCAGCAGCAGCGCGAGCAAATAAAAGGTAGAAGAAATTTTAAAAAGCGGCACCAGCCAGAAACCGGCCGCCAGCGTACCCACCAGACTGCCGGCGGTGGACAACGCATAAAGCCGGCCGCTGATGCGTCCGGCATGCTGCACATCCGGCAAAAAAATC
>CAZGID010000105.1:0-5240 GCA_964526065.1 uncultured bacterium | reverse complement strand
AAATCCGGATCGCATAAGGGCTGACCGCCCCGAGCAGCAGAAGCGGCAGCGCAAACAAAGTCAAACTTGCCAGAAGCACGCCGAGACGCAATTCCAGCCGCGAAAAAAAACGCATCACCGGCGACGCAGCCACGGGGACAACCAGAATCCAGAGCGCCGCCAGCAACAGGAGAAGAAAAAAGGGAAAGGCATCCGGAAAGCGGTCCGCGAGCCGGCCTCCCAACGTGTATCCCGCCGATAAAGCCAGCAGGGTCACTGCAATCATGCCGGCCCAGACATAAAGCGTGACTCCGAAAAAAGGATGCAGAATGCGTGTGCCGAGAATTTCAAGAATCATCACCGCCGCTCCGGCCGCAAATACGGCCAGCAGGAGAAAAAAACGGCTGCGGTTAAACGACGTCGATGATTTCAATATCATAATCGAGCTTTTTTCCCGCCATGGGATGATTAAAATTCATGACCACCGCGTCTTCCCGGATTTCGGCCACGCGGCCGATTTTCATCCGGCCGTCTTTCTGCATTTCATGCAGCGTCATCCCCACCTCCAACGGCGTCGGAGGCATTTCCGAGCGCGGCACAATTTCAAAAGCGCCGGGACGCACCGGCCCGTACGCTTCTTCCGGTTCCAGCGAAAAGGAAAAACGGTCGCCCGCTTTTTTGCCCGCCAGCCGCTGCTGCAAAGCCGGAAGAATCCGGGTTCCGCCCTGCGTGTATTCCAGCGGAGCGCGGCGGCGCGTGGTTTCCAGTACTTGCCCGCCCGAAGAAACCGTGAAGTGAATTCTCACGCGCCCGCCCGGACGAATGACCCCGGGACGATTCACCGGTCCGCATTTCGCGGCAATTAATTCAGAAAAGAGCCTCACAAAGGCCGGGTGATCCATCACCGTCGCCGCCCGGTAAAAAGGAATCTGATGATGGGCTGCTGTTTTCCGCGCTTCGATATCCAGATCATAAAGCACTTCGGCATGATCGCACAAAAAACCGGCCGGGACGACCACCGCCGTCTTTCCGCCGCCGGCCATTCGCTTCAGGACTTCACCAATATCCGGCCCGAGCCAGGGATCCTGCGGTCTTCCGCTGCGGGACTGATACGCGCATTCATAATCCGGAAGCGAAAGGGCTTCGGCCACGTGGCGCGCCGTCGCCCGGAACTCTTCATCGTAGCGGCAGTCCGGACAGGCTTGCAGCATCGCCGTCGGAATGGAATGGGCGGTAAAAATCAGTTTCACCTTCTCGGCCGGCAATTGCAAGGGCTGGAGAACTTCCTCCACGCGGCCCGCCAGGGCCTCAATAAAATAAGGATGCTCATGCCAGCGATCCAGATAATCATAATGCGCCGCTTCCAGCCCGGCTTCGCTGCAGGCTTCCTTCCAGCTATCTTTGTAACGGCGGCAGCTGGCTTCCGAACGGTGCGGCGCCAGAATCACGGCCAGCCCGCGTGTTAAATTCTTTTTCTGAATCGCCTGCGCTGTTGCTTTCAAAAACGGATGCCAGTTGCGCATCCCGGTAAAAACCGGAATCGAAACACCGGCGTCCCGCAACTCCTTTCCGACTTTCTCAATCAGTTGCGCGGTGTACCGGTTGTACGGCGAATAGCCGCCAATCTGCTCGTAATGCTGCGCCACTTCCTGCAAGCGCTCGGCGGGAATGCGGCGGCCGCGGGTCACGACTTCGAGAAAAGGCAGGACGTCTTCCGGTTTTTCCGGTCCGCCGAATCCAATAAAAAGAATGTGATCGTAACGCATTAACGGACCTTTACCGTTTGACGCTGCAGAAAATCGGCCATACCTTGGGCGGCGCGCCGTCCGCCCGCAATGCAGTCCGGAAGCCCGACTCCGTGATAGGCATTTCCCGCCAGAAAAATTCCAGGAAAGCCGGAAAGCTGCTTCTCCAGATTTTCTACCCGCGAGGCATGATTCAAATGATACTGCGGCATGGACCGCGGCAGCCGGCGAATTTCCCGCAGCGACGGCGCTTTTCGAATCCCCAGCCAACGGCCCAGTTTGTCTTCCACTTCGTGGAATACCGCCTCATCACTTTGCGCACACCAGGCGGCCTTCAAGGCGCCGCCCAGAAAAACGCGGATCAGCGCCTGCCCTTCGGGTGCCCGTCCGGGGAACTTCACGCTGTTGAACGCCCCGCCGACAATACCCGTTGCCTCACGCGCCGAAACCACGAACCCAAATCCATCCAGCGGATGCGCGATATCCTCACGCCGCCAGGCGAGCGTCACAATCACCGCCGACGCATATTCGAAAGTCGAAAGCGTTCCGGCAAGGACGGCACTATCGCCCGCCAATAATTCCGCCGCTTTCCACGCCGGCACCGCCAGGCACAAGGCATCGGTTTCAATCAGGCGGCCGTCCTGCAATTCCAGCTGCCATCCCTCCTGCCGCCGCAATCGTTTCACACCGGTACCCAATTGCTGCGTCGCGGCAGGCAGACGGCGGATTAGCGCATCGACGAGTTCCTGCATCCCGCCCGGGAATGTCGCAAACAAACCATACCGCGGACCGCCGGCTGCGGCCGCCTGCTTTTCTTTTGCCAGCGCGCGAATCAAACTGCCCGAACGGTTTTCCATTTCGGCAAAACGGCCGAGCGTCGTCTTCAAACTCAACCGCTCCGGATCTCCCATATAAATCCCGCCGATCAGCGGGCCGGCGAGCCGCTCCACAGCTTCCTTGCCGAACCGGCGGCGAAAAAAACCGGCCACACTTTCATCCGTGCCGGCGACACGCCGCGGCACAAAAATTTCGGAAGCCATCCGGATTTTTCCGGAAAGACTGATGAAAGGAAGACGGGCGAGTACATTCAGGTCGCGGGGACATCCCAGATACAATCCAGCGGGCAGCGGATACAGTTTTTGTTTCCACACCACAAAACTGCGCCGGTGATCCGGCGATGTGCCGATCAGACGCGATTCCAGACCCAGTTCGCGGCAAAGCTCCACTCCCGCGGGTTTTTCGGTCAGAAACGCATCCGGCCCGGACTCCAGAAGAAAATCGCCCTGCGGCTGCGATGCAATCAAACCACCCGCCTGCGGCGCCGCATCCAGCAGCAATCCTTCTTTTTCCCATACCGCGGGCAAATGCCGCTGAAAATAATAGGCGGCCGCCAATCCCGAAATCCCGGCTCCGACGACCACAACTTTCTTTCGGATTCTATTCATGATTTCTCACTCCAGTGACAGGCACCTTTTCTTGGTTCCCGTAAAAGGAGCCAGTCACCCGGGCAGGCTTGTTTGGCTCATTTCATGAACGGCTTCGACCAACAACTGAGCATGTTCGACCGGAGTCTGAGGAAGAATGCCGTGCCCCAGATTAAAAATGTAGCCGGAGCGGCCGGCCACCGAATCCAGAAGATGCTTGACCCGCTCCCGGATAAAAGCCGGCGAAGAAAAAAGCACCAGCGGATCCAGATTTCCCTGCACGGCTACCTCCGGGCCCAGCTGTTTCCAGGCCTCAGCCAGCCGGACGCGGAAATCAAGGCCGATGACGTCGGCGCCGGCGGACCGGATTTCAGGCAGCATCGCTCCCGTACCGGTTCCAAAGTGAATCACGGGAACCCGGCCCCGGATTCCTTCCAGCAGCGTTTTCATGTGCGGCTGCACAAACTTTTCATAATCTTCGGGTCCAAGGCAGCCGATCCAGCTGTCAAAAACCTGAAGCGCGTCGGCCCCCGCGCGAACCTGACCGTTGAGAAACTGAATCAAGAGCCGCGTAATCCGCCCCATCAAGGCGTGCCAGGTTTCCGGATCGCGGTACATCAGGGATTTCGTCCGGCCGAAAAGCCGCGAGGCACCGCCCTCAATAATATAAGAAGCCAGCGTAAAAGGGGCGCCCGAGAAACCAATCAACGGAATCATCGGATCGAGCGACGAACGCGTCAACCGGATGGCATCATAAACATAACCAAGCGCTTCATCGACATCCGCTTCCGGCGTTTTGTGAAAGTCGGCGGCAAATCCGGAAATCATAGGCCCGTCATCTTTCACATATTGAAGTTCAAAACCCATCGGTTCCACAATGAGCAGGATATCGGAAAAAATAATGGCAGCATCCACGTTGAGCTTTTCGACGGCCATGCACGTCACCTCGGCCGCCAGTTCCTTGTTTTTGCATAACTCCAGAAAAGGCACCTGACGGCGGATCTTGCGGTATTCTTTCATATAACGGCCCGCCTGCCGCATCAACCAGACCGGCACATAGGGAACCGGTTCGCGCCGGCACGCCCGCAAAAAGACGGATTCCCGCACCCGCTTTTCCCGCTCACTTTCCGGCCGCGGAGCGGCGCTTAACTCCACCAGCGGGCGATGGCCTTCCGTTTTTTCTTTCCACAAGGCCTGGGCTTCGCGCGCCAGTTCCGCGATCAGATGCCCCATTTTGGGATGGCTGGGTTCAAAATCCACTTCCAGACCCAGCGACTCAATCGCTTCCGTCGCCACCGGCCCGATCGACGCCATCACCAGCCGGCGCAGCGCCGGTAAAAGCTCAGCCTCTTTACCCATTTCCGCCGCCACGCGCAACAAATGACGGATTTGATACTGGCTGGTAATCAGCGCCGCCTGAAAACGACCTTCGATAATTCCCCGGACCGCTTCTTCCAGCGGTCCGCGGTCATCCGGCAATGCCCAGCGATAGACAGGCACCTGAATCACATTCGCATGCCGGCTCTTGAGTTCGCTCACCAGCTCTTCATTGGAAACGCCGTATTCCTGGATGGCCACGTTGCGCCCGGAAACGCCCGGGCTCTTCGGATTGAAATCAATTTCCTCCAGCACTTCCCGCCACGTATTCGGTTCCGGAACCGTCATGGAAATCGGCACCTGAAACTCTCGCAAGACAGCCACCGGTTTGGGGCCGCGAGCCAGTACCGTCGTTTTCCGCAGGGCTTCGAGCACTTTTTCTTCGGTATAGCGGCCGGCCAGAATCTGGATCAGATAACGTGTGCCGACCCCGGTCATGCAGATGAGAAGGTCAATCCGGCCTTCGAGCAGTTTTTCTCCGAAGGCGAAAATTTCGGGATTATTTTCCAGCGGAATTTCCTGCATGGACGGCGCCACAAACGGACGGCCGCCGTGGCGGAAAAGGCTCTCCTGCATCACACCGGCCAGGCGGCTCTCGAAAGCCACGACCGGCATTCCGGAAAATCCCTGTTGGGCGGGGGCTTGGCTGGAAGTCATAGAAAGGGATTATAACAAAAAAATCAGCCGTTTTCGCGCGCGACCATGGTCAGCAGAC
>CAZGID010000104.1:1552-8867 GCA_964526065.1 uncultured bacterium | reverse complement strand
TCCCGCCCCATCAGGGCAGAACGACTCATCATTTCAGCAAATACTTTTTTCTGCGTGATCATCCCGATCACCTGCCCGCCTTCCGTTACAGGGGCATGCGCGACTTTGTGATGCAGCATCTCAGCGCCCGCACGAAGGATATGCTCATCGCCGGAAATCTGCAGGGCATCCCGGGTCATAATCTGCCCTACCGTTTTTCTGCGTGAAATTTCGATCGCGGCCTCCAGATCCGTATCCTGGAGCGTATCGCCGGGCAAGCCGTCTTCCGAATAAAGTGCCCGGAAAAGATCGGGTTCATAGACCATCCCCCGATAATGAGCCTCGCGGTCGACAACCGGAAATTCGGTAATGCGGTAGCGGCGGATCAGAATGAGGAGCTCTTCCAGCGTTGTTTCTTCACGTACAGAAACCACGTTGCGATCCATAATGTCCCGGACTGTAAATCCTGATATGGTGCTCATAGATAAGAAGGATTATAGCACCCGTTCTGGGCTGTTAGAGTTTATCGGTCGCGACGGGTCTCTTCTTCATCCAGGAAATCTGCCGGTTTCGCGGCAGATCCGGGTGGGTCATCCGCAGAAGGCCCGGCATAAAATGTGTCATTTCCATATCTGTGTCGAAAAACAGCGCCGGATTAAAGCGCGGCCGGACGTCCGGCCAGCCGTTCGCGGCACTTCCGGGAAGCGGCAAAGGAAGCATCGCGGGAATTGGTGTCTCCAGAAAGAGCGCCGGACGCAGCATCAGTCCGCCTCCCTGATTTTCTTCTTCACTTGTTTCGATTTCAGTGTCCTCCGGCAGCCGGCCGGCTTCTTCCACTTCAAAGTTTGCAGTTGAAGCGAACGCATCCCAAACCAGGGGCGTGAAATTTTCCTGCGTTTGACGGGACATCAAAAATAATTGCGTCGGCGGCGTGGTTTCAATTGCCGGGAATATCACCGTTGAAGCCGCCGGCTCAATGCGGTTGCCATCGCGATCATATTCAAAAAAATCACCGCTGGGAAAATATTCCCGAAAAACAGTAATGCCGTCTTCATAATATTCAACCGTGCGCAGCCAAATTGTATAGAGATCATGAAATTCCTCGCGCCGCCGTAGACCCGTTACCGGATCGTAATCCACCAGAATATAATCCTGGCTGCTCAGCGTTCGCCGGGTCACGCGCCCCTCGCGATCATACTGATAATGAACCGCATCCAGTTCATCCGGAAGGGCCAGCCAGCGGGTCATCAACCGGCCGTCAGGATAAAAATCCTGCGACACAGCGCCTTCGGCATTTACCCGGCCATACCCATAATAAATGTCAAAACCGGCTGCACCCCGGTCCAGCGCGGAGAAGTGCAGGCGCTTTTTCACTTCTTCCAAATGAAGTCCGTGATGCCAGGACAGCATCAAGGCAATGGTGCCGGCCACTACCGGCGAAGCCATCGACGTTCCACTAGCGCGCGAATAATCGGCATGCCCGCTTGAAGAACCGAAGCCGGTACCACCCGCCCGCAAAGAAAGCACATCGACTCCCGGGGCGGCGACATCAATGATATCGCCGTAGTTCGAAAACCAGGCCCGGTTATCATAGGCATCTGACGCCGCCGCATTAATGACATCCCCGGCAGCACTGGGATAAAAAAGAGACGCATCCGTGTCGGAATTTCCGGCAGATGTTACAATCACCGTCCCCTTGCCAACGGCATAAGCAATCGCCTCTTCCAGCGCCTGGCGGACGGAAGCAGGAAGCTGCGATTTCCATGCCCCCAAAGACATATTGATAATATGAGCGCCCACATCCGCCGCATACCGGATCGCCTGAGCAATATCCGAAACAAAACCCCGGCCGCTGGAATTCAGGACCTTGAGAGGCAGAATCGTGCTTTCCGGAGCAATTCCCGCAATCCCTTCTCCATTGTCCGCTCGGGCGGCGGCAATGCCGGCGACATGCGTTCCGTGCCCTTGATCATCAAATGGATCGTTATCGCCATTGTAGAAGTCCCATCCAAAAATATCATCGAGATAACCATTCCCGTCATCGTCGACTCCGGGCGTCCCATTCTTTTCCGCGGGATTTTCCCAGAAGCTGCCTGCAAGATCCGAATGATCAAAATCGATGCCGGTATCGATCACCGCAATCGTCACATTTTTCCCGCGGGTAAAAGCCCAGGCCTCCGGCGCCTGCACTTGCTTGAGCCACCATAAATCGTCATAACTGTTTCCCCAGCTTCCGGACGTGCCAAAAAAAGGATCATTGGATTCCGTCGTAACGGAACCAGACTCCTCGCCACCGGTTGACGGCGAAAGCGGTCCTTCCAGGAAAAATTGCATGACATCGGGAAATTCGGAAAGGGGTTCTCCGCGGCGGGACTCAGGGACCGAAAGCGATTCAGTTTCCGGCATGACGGCGCTGCCGGAAAGAAAAACCGCTTCCTGAACCGCATGGGCGGAAGTGGCTGGTAACATCAGCAGGAACGCAAGAAACCCGGCCGGAAAACGCATCCTGAGAGGCAGGATCGGGACGCTCAAAAAGGTCTCACTTTCGGAGAATCGGTTAAACCGCAATACCGTCAGAAGACCGCCCAGCCGGCATCGTTTCGCCGGTTGGACGCAACTATTATAACGGCGATAAAATCTACCGGCTAGAGCGAAAAACCCGGAAATTGAAATTACGCGTAAAGAGAATCCACATATTCATTAATAGGTTCCGGAAGAAGATCTTCGGGATGATCGCCGCCCATCGTAGCCCATTTACTGGAGGCCATTAGAAGAATTTTATCTAATTCCTTTCCGGTGGCTACATCGGCAATCCGGACCTGAACTTCAATCCGGTCTGGTTTCCCCGACCATTCCGTCGCCCGTTCTTCCCAATGCAAAATAAGCGGCTGCACCAGGTAATCAAAACCTTTTTCCTTGGCCCGCTGCAGGTTCTCTTCAAACCCTCGCACATCCGATTCTATATAAACGGTGTCGGTATGGCGAATGAAAGCCGTCCGAAATGCGCTCACCGTATGAACCGCCGAATTTGGATAAACGTTGGAGCCGTACCATCCATTTTCAGGCGTCGTAATATACACCGATCCGGATTTAGAAAGAGATGGGCGTGAGCCAGCCCCCAACTCGATCTGCTTATGTTTGGAAACACAGGCGGAAAGTCCAAAGGCCAGCAGCAACACAAGAACATTCAAAGGAACGCGCATGGTAAAACCTCTCTTTCAGTTAAGCGTCCGGACGGTTTTATTTATCAGCTTTATTGCACATTAATAATGTATGACTGATCCCGATGTGATCCGTCTCTTGTTCAACAGAAAAGCCCGCGGCTTGGAGGCAGGCTTTCATATCGTCGGAATGATACATTTGGCTGTTTCCATTAGCCATGCAGGCAAAATACAGAGACGTTTGCTGCAGACAGAAGGCAGCCGCTTCGTATTTCTGACGGTCCCAAAATGTCTCCAGAATAAAGAGCCGGGATTCCTTGTCCATCACTTCCGCCGCCCGCTTTAAAATGGAAACAATCTGCTCGGTCGAGAAGCAATCCAGAAACTGGCTCATCCAGATTCCGTCGTGCCCCTCCGGCAAGCGGTTTTCCGGCTGCAGCAGATCGCAGCTGAAATAATCCACCCGGTCCTGAAATCCGGCTGCCTGAATATTTTCTTCCGCCATTTTTAACTGACCCGGAAGATCCACGATCGTGATCCGAACATCCGGATCGCGGCGCAAGCACTGCAAAGCCCACTTTCCGGTATTTCCGCCGATATCCATCATGCGCTTGGGTTTGCGGCTGAACACAAGGGGCAGCGCCTGATTGAAAGCGGCATCGGAATAAAAGTGATCAAAATCAAACCAGCTTTTCTGAACCGCCGGAGGCAGCTGGGACAATCCCGGATAAAGAGTCTGCCAGTCTCCCAGCTCTTTAAGTCCGGCCGGCTTGCCGGACTCGATGGCTTCTTTTAAATGAAAGAATCCGCGATAGTTGACGTCCTGAACAAAATTCATATTCACCCGGGTCATTTCATCATGCAAAATAAAATAACCGGTGTTCGTCAGAACAAAATTTCTTTCCCGCTGAAAGAGCAATCCAATTCCAAGCCCGGCTTCTGTAAGCACTTTAATGCCGTAGCGGGGAACATTCAAAAGTCGCGTCAACCCATCCAGATCGATTCCCTTTTCACCCGATTTTTCAATTGCTTCCAGAATCCCGAGATCCCGCAGTGACAGCGTCGCCTGGAAAACAAAGGGCGCAAAGGCAATTTTCTGGGCTTCGAATTTCGCATCCAATACCGTGCGTTTATCTTTGTCATAAAAACTGCCGCCCCGGTTTTTCAATACAATCCGGCTCATTGGTCCACCATGACTTTTCCACTTCCTGTTTTTTTTAAAACGCTGACCCTTTCAAATTTTTTAGGCACCTTAAAAGCTGAAAGATGCTCATAACAAAAGCGGCGCAATGCCGTTTCGTCAAATGCATCATCCTCGCTCCATACCACTTTTGCTCGAGGCACCTGGCCATAAAGTTCATGCGGCTCGGCGTCCACAAAAGCTTCCTCGATGCCGGGAAAACTCTCCAAAACCGCTTGCACTTCGGAAGGAAAAATCTTCATCCCCATATAATTAATGACCTGCCGCGTACGCCCCAGGAGGAACAGCCGCCCTTGCACATCCATCCGGCCAATATCCCCGGTATCAAACCAGGCATTCTCCGGATGGCGCTGCCAAGGATAAAAATAGGCATCAAACAAACCCGGGCCGCGCACACACACTGCCCCTTCCTCATTTTCTCCGCAAACCCGCAAACAAACCTCATAACCCGGAACTAAATAACCGACCGCCCCGGAAGAGGCCGGTGTACCGGCCGGCTGGATAAAAGGCAGACCGGCTTCGATAATTCCATAGGCTGAAGACAAGGCAAAGCCAAACTTTTCCTGAAAACGATGCGCCAGAGACTCGCTTAAAGGCATGGTCGTCGAGACCGCCATTCGAATCCGTGAGACATTGTCCCGCGGAATCGCAGGCGCGGCGACCATGGCTTCGTAGTGAAGCGGCGCCGCATAAATGAACGTGGCATCGCCATGCCGGAGCTCCGGCGCCATACCCGACACACCCTCCTGTCGGCAAAGGACAAGGGTGGCGCCGCAGCGCAGAAAAAGCGGAATCGTGGCGACAAAGTGATGGGTCATGGGCAGAACCCAGATCACCACATCCTGCGGCGTGATTTGAAACACCTGATTCGCCAGACGGGTTCGCGCGTCCATGGCTTCATGGGAAATCACGACGCCTTTGCTTTGCCCGGTCGTTCCCGATGTAAAGCGGATAAAGGCCGGATTCAATGCCTCGAATTCCCGTTGCTCGGGCAGGCAGGCATTAAAGCGAAAAACAAACCACCTGTTTTTCCCTACCGGACTCATTAAAGAAAAAAATGCCTCGCCGGCATCGGATTCTGAAATCAGAAAATCCAGTTTCATTTCTTCCCGCAACCGCATCACTTCATTTTCAGAAGCCGCTGCCGGGACAGGAACCACCACGGCACGAAGAGAAAGCAGGGCGAGATTGAGAAGAACATAATCCATCCCCTCCTGCACGCGGATACCGACACGGGGAAATGAAGGCCCCGCCAGCGGTTTCAAATCCTGCGCCAAGCGCGCCATATGGTCCCAGAGAGCCGCATAAGAGAGCTCACGGCCGCTTTCACGCAGGGCGATTCGATTTTCAAAACCGGCCGTCTCGCGGCGTATCACCTCGATGATGTTCATGTCCGAACCGCCATTTCCGGCTCAATCATTCGGGCCGCCAGCCGGGCCGCTCTTTCGCCCAAAGCCAGACAGGTACCGGTCACGCGCGCAGAAGCCAGGGCCCGCGGAGTGGCCGACAAACAACGTCCCGCCGCCAAAAGATTCGAATACGTTTCCGATATCAAACAAGTATCGGGAATTTCATAAAAGTCGCCGTCCGGAAGATAGGCATAGCGCGGGCCGCGCTGCTGATCCCAGAATTCAACCGGCCAGGAATTTTTGACCCCGCCTTCTGATTTTCTGGCCTGCAGGATGTCGTTTTCTGTTAAAACGGCACGCCCCCGCATTCTGATGCCCTCCCGTTCCACCACATGACCCGCCTCTTGCACAATAAAAGATGATGCGAAACCGGCAAGCCCTTCTTTCAAAACCGCATGCACGGCCCGGACATCCGCTTGTATTGCCTTGAGATCATAACCGTCATCCTGAGGAATCACACTGATTCGCAAAGTTCCGGTTCCTTCCTTCCCCGGCAGCCAGACCGAAAACTTCAAGTGCGGCGCCAACCGCTCGTTGTCAATCGCCTGGGCCAGACAATAAGCCACTTCGTAAGCCTCTACCGCCGGTTCGCCGACTCCTTCAAGGATCACGGCATAAGCGGCCAGCGGACGATCCGAAGCGGGCGACAGCTCCCATGCCGCCTCACTCAAACGAACCAAATTCCCACCGCTGCAATCCAGAAAGACTTTGGCCGTGACGCCCCAAAACCCATCCTCTCGATTCACACCCACTTCCTGAATGCGGTCTCCTTCATGGACTACTTTTTCGATTTGTGTTTGATTCCAAACCGTAAGCTTCTCTTCATGATCCATCAGAGCATGCAAAATCGGGGAGAGCCTTTCCGGACAAAATTCCAGCACCTGAACCTTTCCCATCCGGACCACACGCCCTTCCGCTTGCTGAATCAATAGCCGCTCGATCTCTTCAGAAAATCCTCCATTTAACACAGCGGCCTTTGCCTTTTCTCCCGAAGGATACAGTCCGCATAAAAAATGATGCCGGCCTGCAACGGCCGTTCCGCCTCCGTAATCCTCTTTTTCAATCAGAAGAGTCCGAAGTCCCTGCCGTGCCGCACAAACCGCAGCCGCAATGCCGGAAAATCCTCCCCCGGCCACAACCGCATCATAATGAACCGTATTCCGTATCACAGAGACAACTCCGCCAGCATTTGCTTTGCGTCCCGCTGGGAAAGCACGGATTCGAGCCCGGAAAGCACAACATTCAAATGATTTTTGTATTGGGAAAAGAAAATCCCGATACCGGGAGACGGTGGAATCCGGGGAACATGAAACAAATTTTTAACGGAACAATTCAGAAAATCATCCGAATGGAAAGCACAGGGGCCAATGGATGCAAAAGAAAATGAAAGGCCTGGACCATAAAATCTTTCCTGCAGCCCCCTGGAAAGCAAGGAACGCGGAACGATACGCATCAGCATGCTTGCCTCGGCCAAAGCTTCCGACATCCGGTTTTTCACCTGCTCATAAAATTGCCGCTTCAAGACATTCATCAGTCCGTCAAAATCGTTGAAATCCTCAGCGGCA
>CAZGID010000104.1:0-1542 GCA_964526065.1 uncultured bacterium | reverse complement strand
GCGGCAGCCCGGAAAAACAAAAAGGACAACCGGTTGAAAAGCACTTGCCGGACATCCTGTACCGGAGAACGCATATCGCGCGTGACAGCAACTGCCAGTTCTCCTTCCCGCGTTCCCTGCCGGGCCAGTGCCCGATCCATCATCTGCATACTTCGGGCCAGCAGATAGACCATCGACATGAAAGGCCCAGCCGAGGCTTCCGCACGTTTTAAAATGGAACCGCTGTCCGCACCGTCACAATTCCGAAACACAAAATAATTCCGTTCGGAGGAAACTTCTGAGCGACCGAATTTCCTCACGGAGGATTCACCTTTTTGATTTAATCGTGCCCGGTTCACCGTTCTGCCGGCTTCAAACTTTTGCATCCATTTATCCAGATGGGCGGGTTCCACCGTAAGTCCGCCGGGAGCCTCCCCGCCGCCGGATGAAAAAAAACGCTGAAATCCGTCCAGAAACCATTCAGCACCGCGCGCATCAAAAAAGCGGTGATCAAACGTGAAAATTGCGCAATATTCCGGCTGACCATCAAGAATCAAAACACGGACTGGAAAATCATGAAAATCAAACGGAACGTTTAACTCTTGCTCCGCTTCGGCCTGCCACGACTGCCGGGGCGGAAGCGGACGGCACTGAAATCCGAATGGCAAATCTTCCCCGCCGTTCCAATACCAGTAAGGCGCCAGATTGAAATCCCGTTTTACTTTTGCCTGAAGCGGAGGAAAGAAACGAAAATAGCGCTCTAACCATATCTTCAGTTCTTCCGGCTCGAGCGCTCCCTGAAGCGTCATCACAATCTGAAACAGATTGCCGCATCCCAGTGTTTTGCGGGACGATTCATCAAGCGCCTGCATCATCCAGTCCATGCCGGAGAGATAGGACTTTGCGGACGAAGACGGCAGCGCCACTTTCATGCCTGGGCTCCCGCCCGATGAATCACATGTGCCAGCGTTTTCAAGGTTTGCATATCCTCCCGGGTCATGCCCAATTCAATCAATTTGATGTGAAATCGCCGCTCCACAGAAACCAGAAGTTCCATAAAGGTGATGGAATCAAATCCCATGGATGACAAGGGCGCATCCGGCGCAACTTTTTCCTTGTGCTCCGGGAGAATCATTTGCGTCTCCTGCACGAGGATTTCGAGGATGGTATCGGAATTCAATTCATTCATCAGTCGACGATATCCGACACTTTGTTATCGGAAAAATGAAGCACGATGGTATCAAAACGGCTTTCCCAGAAAGTCCAGACGGAGTTATCCAGCGACGGCGTCTGGTGGCTGGGCGGATAGCCATAGGCCATGAGAACAGCCTGCTTGCTCATGCCTTCCTCGACTCTCCCCTTCTGCACGTTTTCTTTTTCGCGGCCCGAAAGCGAATTAAATTCAGAGTTCTTCAGCGGATTCGTTTCAGAAAAATAGCGGTCAAAAAATTCTTCTTTGGAGAGATTGGTGTATTTCTTCACCAGCACCAGCCGGTACTCCGCGCCGTCCTGGGCACGGAATTTGATCTTGCTCTTTCCCTGACTCAGAATCTCGACTTCACT
>CAZGID010000103.1:0-8971 GCA_964526065.1 uncultured bacterium | reverse complement strand
GGACGCGCTTGAAAATTTCAAGATACACCGGTTCAGCGCGCGCTCTTTCGTCCTCGTTCATTTCCAGCTGTTCCAGGAAATCATGCAGATCGCTGATACTCAGGCACTGCAGTTCATAAACCGTACGGCCGCGCAGGCGCACCTGCAGAGCCTCGGGTTTGAGACGCGTTTCGTGACAGGCTGGACACGGCACAAAGTTGCGGTATTTGCTCAAAAAAATGCGCACATGCATTTTGTAAGTCTTGGTCTCGAGATAATCGAAGAAGGCTTTCACGCTGAAGAAATCCGTACCGGGGCAGCCCTCCAGCACCCATTTGCGGTGACGGGCGGAAAGCTCCTGCCACGGTTTCTGCGTCGGCACCTTTTTCTTGCGGCAGAATTTCAGCAGCTGCTGGAATTCCCATGTCGCGCTGGGTTTGGTCCAGGGTTCGATGGCGCCTTCATACAAGCTCTTGCGCGGATCGGGCACGACCAGATCCCAGTCGAGCGTGATCGTGCGGCCGAATCCCTGGCACTGCTCGCAGGCGCCGAGCGGGCTGTTGAATGAAAACAAATTCGGAGTCGGCTCGCGGAACGTCCGGCCGCAGGAAAGACAGCGAAAGCCCTCCCCTAAATGATAGGCCCGTCCGCCCATGCGGACCTGGGCGGCGCTCTGCCCGTAACGCCAGGCTGTTTCCAGCGAATCTACCAGCCGTTTACGTTTGTCCCCGCTGATTTTCAGGCGGTCGGCCACCACCAGCAAGTCGGATTCCTCGATTTTCTTTTTGCGCAGCAGCGCTTCGCCGGAAAGCACCTTGCCGCCTGAGAAAAACTCCAGAAATCCCTGCCGTTCCAGTTCCGGCAGAAAGTTGGCGATATATTTTTTTCCTTTTTCGCCCAGACGCACCGGAAAGAGAATCAGCGCTTCTTCCCCGTCGTGGTGCGACTGCAGAAAAGAAGCCACATCGCCGGGATGGCTGCGCGCCGCTTCCAATCCGCAGTCCGGGCAAAGGGTGTGGCCGATGCGGGAAAAGAGCACGCGCAGATAATCATTCACTTCCGTCTGGGTGCCGACGGTCGAACGCGCATTCGTCACCACGTTCTTGGCTTCGATGGCAATGGCCGGCGGAATGCCGCTGACGGATTCCAGTTCCGGCTTTTCCATCCGCTCCAGAAACTGGCGGGCATAAGAGGAAAGCGATTCGACGTAGCGGCGCTGGCCTTCGGCATACAGCGTATCAAAGGCCAGAGACGACTTGCCTGAACCCGATACGCCGGTCACCACATACAGCTTCCGGTGCGGGAGCACGAGATCCAGGTCTTTTAGATTGTGTGTTTTGACTCCGTTAAGGAGGATGGCATCCATAGTTTCCGCCTGTTGCAATGAATCCCCTATTATACAGGAGGCGGGAAGCCGGAGTTTCCCTGAAAGGCTATCGGGTTGCTGGCTAGCATCGGCGCCAATGCGCCGATACCAGCGCAGATACGGTCGTGTGGCTAGCATCGGCGCCGATGCGCCGATACCAGCCAATCGGTGCTAAGGATGCACCGTATTGGCTAGAACTTACCGGTCAGGCGGACAAAGGGGCCGTGGCTCTTGAAATTATTGGAGCGCGTCAGATCATCGTCAAAGTCGGTGAAATCGTACCCGACACCAACCCGGACATAATCATAAAATTCGCGGTCCACTTCAAAAAGCGCCCCGTGGCGCAGTGACTTGGCCACGCCCTGCTGCACGAAAATACGGTATTCGACTGCGACGTCCCACTTGCTGGTGACATGGAAATTGAACCGGTGCGCCCATAGAAAGCTGTTAAGCGCAACGTTATCGGTCACCCCGCTGCGGAGCCGGGCCCGCTTATAGGCAATTTTGTCGACCATGCCAAGGTAGCGGTGCAATTCGTAGGCGACATCAAGCGAAACGATGTGGGCGATTTCGTCGGAATCCACACCGCCGCCGGCCAGCCCGCTTTCGAACTGGGCATCGTTGGAAATGTCGCGCAAATAGGTATAACGTCCAAGCACATTGAAGCGGTCATTATCTACCGGCCGGTAGGCAAAGCCCGTATTGAATTCCATGAAATCCGCGGGACGGTCATGGGGATTGCGGAAGCGGCTGACGCCGAAATTCAGGACCGAGCGGAATGAAAGATCTTCATTGTATTTGTAATCCAGAGAATTCCGTGAAGCGATCTGCCAGAGATCGGGCGAATCGTTATCGCGCCGGACTTCCACGGCCGTCCGGGTACGGAATTTGTCGCCATCGGCATAGCCGAGCGATGTATAGACCGTATTGAACGAATTACTGCGCAGCAATCCGGCTTCTGCCTGTTGATCCAGCAGCCGCGTGGTGGAATTTTTCAGATGCTGGCGCTCAAAGCGGATTTCATAAGTCCAGTGTTCATCCATATGACCGTCGATTCCGAGAATATCGGCATAACGGTCTTCACTTTCATAAGTCGAATGTTCGCGTTCCGAATAGATACGCGACTTTTCCGTCAGCGGGAAAGAACTTCCGATCGCCGTGGTGAGCGTCGGCAGGCCGATGCCGCGCTCGCGCATCTTCAAATTCGTCCAGGTACGGCCGCCGCCTTCGTACTGGCGTTCAAACCCAAGCAAGGTTGAATCCCCAAGCGTGCCGAACATCTGCTCGACATACGCAAAAATATCTTTGGTCACTTCATAACGAAATCCACCGCCGAACTGATGATTGCTCTTCCCATTGAGCGTGGTCTGAACTTTGACATACGGCCGCAGGCGTTCGTTGACATGCCAGCCGACTTTGGCGGCGGCGCCGTGCTCAAACGGAACTTCCGAAAGCAGGGTAGGCACCAGATTGTTGTTGGGTAATTCGACGGAACGCTGCAGATATTCCGCCTGGGCAAACCATTTGCCGTTGTCATAGGCGGCCTGCAGGATCTGATTCTGCAGCGATTCGAAGGGTGCAAAAACATTGCGCTCTTCAATCGGCAGCAGGGAATCCGATGTCTCGGCATAATCGTAGCGGTAACGGATATAACCGCGCGGGGTAAAGCGGTAGAGCGCTGAAATACCGTACTTTTTGGTACCCTCCTGGCTGCGGATGCGGTCCGTGGAAAATCCCGGTTCAACTCCCTGAACATAACCGGCTAATTCAAGGTTCTTGACCGGCTGGCTCTCGGCCTTGATCAAATAGGCATTTTCCCGTTCCCGCTGCTCGGGATGCTGAATCGGATCGAGATCGGCAAAGGTCAAACCGCCATTGAAGGAAACCGCGTTCTCCACCTGCTCAAGTTTGGATTCGGCGTATTCCGCGGTAATCTTTGTGTTGCGCCCGACTTTCAGCGTTGCATCGATGGCGCGCAAATCATAATCCTTGTCCCGCCGCTGTTCCTCGATGGCCGTTCCGCCGATTTTCAGGTGATCGCCGAAATGTGTGTACCCGCGAATTCCCCGGTTGGCATGAAACGCCGCCGAAAGACCGGCATCGAATTCATAATCCACCACCAGGAAAGTTTCATTGCCGTCCAAAAGCGATTCCGAGAAAAGCACATCGCTGGCGGCCACCGAAAAAAGCGGACGGCTCAAAAGGATCCGGCCTTCTTCGTAATCGATTTCGTAGTCCTTACCTTCTTTCAGATCGTAACTGACCAGCGAAATATTCTGAATTTTATCGCGGATCTCCACGCGAATCTTTTCACTGCCCTGAATCACATTCCGGTTACGCAGATAATAGAGCGTACCGCCGGTTCCCAGAAATTCATTGTGATCCCCGCGATTCTGGGTCTTGCTCCAGATCACTTTCATCGCCTTTTTCGGATCGCCGTACGGCGTCGTTTCAAGATCTTCGTAGGCAACTTTCAGACCCGAGAGCGTCCGGTTATAAGTGGCCAGTTCGGTATCATTGAAATCCGTTTCAAAACTGCCCCACTTCGCAAAGGACCGGTCCCATTCCACGACCATGAAAAACTTCTGGGTCGTGTCCTGGGCCTCATAGTCGCGCTGGGAAGCATCCCCGTAAACGGGATAATAGGATTCCGGATCGAGATTCGTAAAAAGGGAGGAACGTTCGCCGTCGGTATCGTAATGCGACCGCACCAGGAATTTGCCTTTGATTTTTCCCATCAAATAATAAGAAAGGCGGCCGTCCTGATAAAAGCCGTCTTTGTACGTGTCGGCTTCACCGACCGTTTCCAGATTGCCGGAAGCAAAGTTGTAGCCCATCTCCTGCTCGCCGAGTGCGGTCATGAAAAACATACTGTCGCGCACTTCGACCTGGGTCGAGTAGGTCACCGATTCGCCTTCCGGCGTGGTGGAGGTAACCGAGATATCTTTCTCGCCCGGCATGACATAGAGTTCCGTTAAAAAACGGCCGTCGGCTTCCACCTGAACGGGAAACTGATTGATCCGCACCTGATTGCCCGGACGTGTCTGTCCCTGAATCTTCAGGGTGGGTTTGGCAACCAGCGGAATCGACCGCTTGCCGTCTTCGAATATATTGAAGTCGCCGACACTTGGAATTTCCAGCGGCAGGTTGACATCGACATCGGACGTCTGGGTATCCACCACCCGGAAGAAATGCAGCGGCGTACAGTCCTGATGCCCCTTGGTGTCTTCTACCTTGAACTGATAAGAATAAACGCCAGGCCGCACCAGCGTGCCATCTTCGGTTTCACCCGACCAGCTGACTTCTGCGGGCGGCACCGAGACACCGAACCCTGTCCAGACTTCGCGTCCCATGGAGTCGCGGATTTCCAGATACCAGCGGCGGATATAGTCGGGATAATTCGTATGGAATTTAAAAACGGGATCTTCCGCCAGCACTCCGACGCCGAGACGGACGACCTCAGGCGCCATCTCCACCCCGAGTACGGGACGCGAAAAATCGAGCCCCTGGGTGACACGAACTTGCAGGTCTTCCCGGAAAGCTTCAGGAATATCGGAAGGCGGCAGCAGAACAGCGAAGTTCGCCTTGCTCATGATGCCGGGCGTTGTGCGAATCAGATAACTTTCTTCGGTGATGAACTTCGTTCCGGCGGGCAGACTGTGGCCGACGATTTTAACAATGTGCCGGCCCGGCTTGATTCCCGGAACATGATAACGTCCGTACTGGTCGGTTACAATGCGAATACCTTCTTCCGTCACGAGCTGCACGGCCGGCACCCCTTCTTCGCCTTCGTCCTGCACGCCGTTCTGGTTGGTATCGTTGAACACCTTACCGATAATCGTTCCCTCATCAAACAGCGGGTCGGAACGCACGCGCAATTTCACAAATGCCTTTTCCGACAGCTGAAATGTGGTATCGTTCGCCGTAGTCTCAAAAGTGTACGTCTGGCCGATCACGGCCGCGCTGCCCGCCACCGCCACAAAACCGGAATTCACCGTGGCGTTGGGGCCAATGTCTCCCAAGGTCATAATGAAAGAACCTTGCCGCGTACTGGCCTTCTGACCGTTTACGCGCGCTGAATCCGGATCCACATGAAAACCGGAGGGCACATCCACATGAATCTGGACATTGCTTAATGTCACATCGGTCGGATTATTCAGCTGAATGTGAAATAAGACCGGTTCGCCGATTTCGACTTCACTCTTGGAAGGAAAGACATTGAACTTGGCGGGATTAATTTCCGCACTCACGTCATCGACAACCACAAAGCCCGCTGCACCGCCATTGGAGTTGATAACAAATGCCACACGTTCCGTACCTTCGGGTGCCTGGGCCGTTACCGTAAAACGCTGATAACCGCCGCCGGCGGGCGCATTGGTCGTCGTAATGAAGGCCGTACCCGCTGACTGCAGCGTTCTGTCGGTATTGGTTTCTTCGAAAACTTGCTTGAATTCAATCACAAAGCGGCCGCCCTGAGCGCCGCCGCCGATCACCACCGAAGATTCGGCCAGCCCGGAAAAAACGACAACATCACCGCCCTTGACATGGTCATTTAACTGAAAGGTAAAGTCCGTGGCATTGTTGATTTCGAGTGCAAACTGCCCTTCCGGAACATTGGAGAAACCGCCGGCCGGCAGTGTGGCATTGGTCACACGCTGGGCACCATTCGTATTATCCCAGTTATTCTGTGTGCCGCTGCCGAGCTCGAGTTCGAAATTGGCATTTCCAAGCACATTGGCCCAGGCCCCGGCCTGAAAAGCCGTCACCGACAAGGCCGTAAAAATGACGGCTCGCAGCATCCTGATATTTTTTTGTATTACTTTCATTTTACTCCATTAAAACCGACGGCTCGAAATACTGATCCCGATGCGGAAATCCTCGCGCACGGCGTGCGGGGCTTCACCGTCATGTTCCTTCACGTGCTGAACTTTTCCAATGCCGACGTATTCGGCGAAGATCTTGAACTTGGAAAGCCATTCGCTTTCCTTATAACGGTAATTACGGAACGGCATCCAGCGGATACCGGCCGCCACAAAATAGCGGTTCTGGAAGGGCGCGGAAAATTCCGTGTTGCTCACATGTTCAAAACGCATGTACGGCATGAGCGCGAATTCATCATTGATCGGGTTGGGCGGCAGCGGAATGCCGGGCAAATGGACACCGAGAATGATGGACGAATTAAAAATAAATGCATCGAAATCATCTTCGGACCCGAAATTGGTCATCTCCCAGCGGTAGTTTCCAAAATATTCTCCCCAGCTGTATTTGCGCAGGAAATCGGGAATATTGTCCGGCTTGCCGCCTTCCGTCAACGCGGGCAGGTCAATACCCCATTCATAGAAGATCTGGACGCCCCAGTTCAGGTCATGATTGTCACTGTTCGCAATTTCTCCTTTGAGGTTCTTGCGATCGCCGTACTGCACATAAAAGCGATAATTGCGCATCCAGATCAAAAGCGGAATGCTCCAGGGCCGGTAATTAAAAAGAAAGGCATTGCGTTCCAAAGGGCGCCATTCCAGACCGGCAAAGAGCTTCATGTTGCTCTTGAAATCTTCGGAGACGGCTTCAACCGTATTCGTGATTTCCAGGTAAGGATTCAGCGTATTAATAGGAAAGCGGATGCCTTTGAAAACCAGACGGTTGGTCCAGAATCCCACCATTTGATTGAAATGCTTGCTCTCCAGATTGGTATTGCGCCAGGTGGTCTCTCCGAACGACTGCCACAGCACGGGCTCTCCGGGCGCAACGCCCTGAAAAGGCCCAAACAGCCGTTCGCCCAGATCCAGCTGGTCCATCCATTTCAGCGCAACCGCTTCTTCCTTGCGGAACTGGGCATCGGTCTTGATTTCCACCGGTTCCGGTTTGTCCGGAAGACGCAGGGCGCGGCTGGCCTCGGACACCATGGCACCAAAATCGTGTCCCTGGGATTCGGCTACCGATTTCACCAGAGCAATCTGGGAGCGCGCTTCATCCGCAGATTCGTAGGCCTGATGCCCGACCCAATAAAGCAATTTGTCTTCGCCCTCTTCTGAGGGAAACTTCAAACGGCGGATTTCCGCGCCTTCAAATTCGACGGAATCGAGATTGCCATCAATCCACTTCTGAAGGTCTTTGGGGGTTTTCAGCCCGGGGACGTACCGGCTTTTGATCACGTTCTCGCCGAATCCGGTCACAATTGAATAATTCGTATTCCGCTGCATATTCGGTGTCTGCAGGAAAACAAAGCCGTCGACTTCCGTCGTTTCATATTTCAGCCGCAGATCGGGCGGCATAAAAAATTCCTCGGCGAACAAATTTGCCGCCGGCATCGCAGGCGGAGGCATCGCACTACGCGACGGGCGCGGTGCCGGCCGCACGGTTTTCGGACGCTCCGTTTCCGGAGCCGGGGGCGGCGGAAGAACTTTCCGCGCCGGGGCTTCTTCCTCCAGCTGGGGCGGTTTTGTCATTTCCACCTGCTGACGGGGAGCTTCCAGTTCGGAATCCGTCGTGGGCCCGGTTTCCATTTCGGACGGCACGGGCCGCGGGGCGACCTGAACAGCGACCGGCTTTTGAGGCGCACGCACACGCTGGGGTAATGGAACGCGAGGCTCCATGCTGGGGGGTTTATCCGGAATACGGGAGGTCGGCGGCGTGTAGGTGAGCGGCTTTTCGGGCTCTTCCGGGGTATCGGAGGCTGTCAGCGAATTTTCTTGATAGACCGTTCCGGCGGGGCCTTCATCGGCAGAGACTGCCGGGCTGCCATAAAAAAAGGATAGGGCGCAGAAAAGAAAGAATAAACCGGAATACCGCCCGAAGCGGGAATTCCCGGAACAGAAAATACCGTCAGATTTACAATTCATGCGAGAGCCGGTTCCTTACAATAAAAAAGGTTGAGCCGGTCCCGGGCGATGATCAGGCCATACCCAGTACTTGGCGCATATCAAAAAGTCCGGCCGTCTGGCGGGCCGCAAATTTGGCCGCCACGACCGCCCCCCGGGCAAATGCCTCCCGGGAAGAAGCCCGGTGCGAGAGTTCTACTCTCTCCCCGTCGCCCAGAAAGAAAACTGTGTGGTCCCCCACCACATCGCCTCCTCTCAGAGCCAGCACCCCAAGCTGGCCGGGCGGACGTACCCCTATATCGCCTTTACGTCCAAAAACCGCATCTTTTTCAGTATTTTTTTTACGAACTTCCGCCAGAATGTCCAAAAGCTTCATGGCAGTACCGCTGGGAGCGTCTTTTTTGCCCCGGTGATGGATTTCAGATATTTCCGCATCATAGCTTTCGTCGAGGATTTCCGCGGCGATACGGGTTAACCCGAAAAGGAGATTCACCCCGATGCTCATATTAGGGGATTGAACAATGGCAACTTTGGAAGAAGCCGTCTGAATGTCGCTCAGCGTTTTAGAATCCAGCCCGGTCGTGCCGATCACATAAGCACATCCGGCGCGGGTCACGGCTTTCAGCGTTTCGGCGACCACTGTCGCATGCGTGAAGTCGATCAGCACATCGGTATCGAGCAGCACTTTGTCCATTTGATCGGACACCGGAATGCCGAGTTTGCCCACTCCCAGCAGATCCCCGACGTCCTTACCGATGTCGGGACTGCCCGCTTTTTCAAGAGCTCCGGAAATTTGAATGTCCTTGTC
>CAZGID010000102.1:0-8980 GCA_964526065.1 uncultured bacterium | reverse complement strand
CGTGGGCAGCTGTGAGTTACCGGAAAGCGGCAAAAAAAAATCCCCCAGCTCGAAGGCTGGGGGATTAAGGGCATAGGACCCTATGTTGATTAATTGGACAGGTGCTTGCTGACGAGCTTGGTCATTTCGAACATATTGACCTGGCCCTTGCCGCCGAAAACCGGCTTCAGTTTGGCATCCGCATTGATATTGCGCTTGTTCTTCGGATCCTGAAGATCGTTCTTCTTAATGTACTCCCACAGTTTTTTGACGACTTCGCCGCGCGCCATCGGACCTTTTCCTACGACCGCTTCCAAATCACCGCTTAACTTCATCGGTTTATTAATCCCAGTATTTCCTTTCGGCATATCATTCACCTCTTCATTTAGTTCGCGGGACCCCGCAGCCTGATGCTCCGGGATGGCGATTCCGTTGGTTGCCACAGTGACCTTTTGTGAAGGTCCTCATATTTTAGGAGATTCCTGTAGAAAGCCAAGGAAAATATAGAGAGGCCCCCAAGAAGAGAAAAGGCCCCGGAAAGGGTAGAAGGGCCTTCCGTAAACCGGCCTTTTGGACTATAGTACACCCCAAAAAAGGAGAAAAAACATGATGACGACATCCAATGTGACGGCAGAGGGGATCCGGGAAGAAACCCGGGAAATCGGACGCCGTTACCGCTCCGCCTGGATCCGTCTGGGCCAGCTTCTCTATAGCATTCACAAAGACAAGCATTTCAAACAGTGGGGCTACCTGACGTTTGAAGCTTATTGTATGAAAGAACTGAAGCTGAAAGAATCAACGGCGCAGAAAATTATCAAGTCGTATTCATTCTTAGAAAAAGAAGAACCTCGCCTTGTGGATCAGCAGTTTTATGCCGAAGAACCTTCGCAGACCGTTCCGGATTATGAGGCAGTCAATCTTTTGCGCCTTGCGAAACAGAACGAAAAACTGACACCGGATGATTTTTCTGTCCTTCGGGAATCGGTGCTCGATAAAGGCCGTGAGGCGAAGGAAGTGCGCCAGCAAGTGCGCCGCCTGATCGAAGAAAAAGAAGATCCGGAAGCGCCCGAAATCCGCAACCGCAAGCGGAATGCGGCGATTCGCCGGCTGATTACGACGCTGAAGACGACCGAGCGCGAACTCAAGGAAGACCAGCTGCTTCCGGATTACCTTCTGAAGCAGATGGATGAGTTGATGAAAAAGCTGGAGGATCAGATTCAGTAATTCCCCTATGGAAGCCGGAGAATTCTTCCACATTCTTTTGATTCAGGATAACCCCGATTATGTGGGGCATCTCCGGCACCGGCTGGCGGACGAGAAGACATTTCGTTCGGATGTGGCTTATGCCATGAGTCTTCGTGAAGGACTCAAGAAGCTGGCCGAAGGCGGCGTGGACATTGTTTTGCTTGAATTGTCGCTGCCCGACAGCCGTGGAATTGAAACGTTCGAAAGAATTCAGCGTCAGTCCCCGCAAGTTCCTGTCGTGTTACTGACTTCCCTGGAAGACGAATTGGCTGCGCTGCAGGCCGTCCGGCGCGGAGCTCAGGACTATCTTCTCAAAACCGAGGTTTCCGGCAGTTTCCTGCCGCGCGTTATCCGCCATGCCGTCGAGCGTCAGCGGATGCGCATTGCGCTTCTCAACATGTCTTTGATGGATGATTTGACCGGTCTTTATAACCGGCGCGGATTTTATTTGCTGGCCGAACAGCAGATGAAACTGGCCAACCGGACCAAGAGGGAAATGGTTCTGCTTCTTGCTGATTTAAACGGCCTCAAGCAGATTAACGATGTATACGGGCATCCACAAGGAGATCTGGCGCTGACGCGTGCCGGTGCGGTGCTTAAAAATTCCTTTCGAAGTTCGGATATTCTTGCCCGGATTGGCGGGGATGAATTCGCTGTGCTGGCAGTGGAAGCCTCGCAGGCGAGTATGCCGCTGCTGCAGGCCCGGTTGAATGAAAATTTCAGTTTATTAAATCAGGAGAAACGGTTTCCGTTTCAGATCGGAATGACGTTCGGAATGTCCTGTTTTGAACCGGATCGTGTTACCTTTCTTGAACAATTAATCCTGAAAGCGGACCGCGAGCTTTATGAATCAAAAAAACAGAGCCGAAACACTTCTGATTTGAAGTATGAGGGAAATTAAGTTTCG
This sequence comes from uncultured bacterium, assembly GCA_964526065.1. Lineage (GTDB taxonomy): Bacteria > Omnitrophota > Omnitrophia > Omnitrophales > Aquincolibacteriaceae > CAZGID01. The sequence continues at coordinate 6,849 of CAZGID010000102.1, read as the reverse complement.
GGTCTGGCACTTGAAAGAAAAGCGGATGTATTTCCGCGCTTATCAGAAATGTTTTCACGTTCTTTTGTGTGATTGGGATGAGTCGGAGCCGCAGCGGGGCGTGCCGGTTAAGCGTGCCGCTTTTGATGATTGCGTGATGATGGAGTCCACCGGTTTGCTGGACCTCGGCGGACATGAAATTTTTGAAGGGGATTATGTCCGTATCCGGGATGGTGAAAAGCAGTATGAGGGGATAGTCGAGGAGATTCCAGACATGTTCCGGTCCCGAAAACTGCATCCGCTGCAGGGATTGATGGAACGCCTGGGATTAAACGCCCGGGCCGAAAATCTGGTGTTTGAAATACTGGGAGACCGATACCGCGGAAAGACTGCCGGCCCGTTTGAGCCGCTTCCCGCCAGCCAGCAGGCTGATTCGTCATAAATCTTGCTAACCATGTTATATTATAAGGAATAAGGCCGATACTCTGGGTAACGGTCCGGGGGGAGATCATGGAAAAAACCCGCAATGTCAGGGAACTCCTGAAAGAAAAAAAGATCTGCGAAATTATCAATCCGAAACTGGTCCAGGGACCGCCTGAAATGACTCTGGAACAGGCCATTGAACGGATGCATGAAAACCGCTCCGGTTACATTGTTATTTCCAAAAATAGCAAAGCAGTAGGAATTTTCACTGAGAATGACTTCCTCTACAAAGTACTGGGTCAGAATGTCGACTGGGGCCGGCCGGTTACAGATTTCATGACGCCGAACCCGTGCGTTTTGAGTCCGGATGATTCGGTCGGAGCCGCGATGGATTTGATGGCGGACCGGCGTTTTTACCATTTGCCCTTGATTGATGAAAAAGGCGATATGAACGGAATTTTGTCGGTGCGGACGCTTATCCGTTTTCTGGCAGAGTTTTATCCAACAGAAGTTTATAACCTACCACCCAAAACCGATCAGTTTTCAGATACAGCGGAAGGCGGATGAATCATTCAATGAGTAATGACGCAGCGGGACAATCGACTGTCGCCAAAAAACCCAAGGCGACTTCTGCCGCAATCACCGTACGTTTTGCGGGTGATTCCGGCGATGGGATGCAGTTAACCGGAGACCAGTTTACCGACACGACCGCCCTGATGGGCAATGACTTTGCCACGTTTCCCGATTATCCGGCGGAAATCCGGGCACCGGCGGGAACCCTGCCGGGAGTCAGCAGCTTCCAGATTCAGTTTTCGGAAAACATTATCTTTACGCCGGGCGATTTATGCGATGTGCTGGTGGCGATGAATCCGGCCGCCTTGAAAGTCAATATTCCCAATGTCAAAAAGGGCGGATTGATTATCGTTAACGAGAGTGTTTTTACGGAGCCGAATCTTCGCAAGGCGGCATGGAAAACCAATCCGCTGACGGATGACACGCTTAAAGAATACCGCGTGCTTAAAGTTCAGCTCTCTGATTTGACCAAGAATGCGCTGAAGGACCATCCGTTGAAATTGACGGAAGTGGAACGCTGTAAAAACTTCTTTGCGCTGGGCATGATGTTCTGGCTGTATGACCGCAGCCTGGAGCATACCATTGCATGGATCAAGAAAAAGTTTGCCAAGCGTCCGGAAATTGCAAATGCCAATGCAGCGGCGCTGCAATCAGGCTATAACTATGCGGATATTACCGAAGAATTGCCTTCGCAGTATATCGTTCCCAAAAGCCGTCTCGAACCGGGAACCTACCGCAAAATTATGGGGAACGAAGCCACGGCCATCGGATTTATTGCGGCGGCGCGGCTGGCGAAGAAAACGCTCTTTTACGGTTCTTATCCCATCACGCCTGCCAGCACCATTCTTCATGATTTATCCCGGTACAAACATTTCGGGGTGAAGACCTTTCAGGCGGAAGATGAAATTGCCGCAATCGGTGCCGCCATTGGAGCTGCTTTCGGCGGTGAAATCGCCTTGACCGGAACCAGCGGCCCAGGTTTGTGTCTGAAGTCGGAAGCTTTGAATCTGGCGGTCATGGCGGAATTGCCGCTTCTGGTGGTGAACGTGCAGCGCGGCGGGCCGAGTACCGGTATGCCGACGAAGACAGAACAAGCAGACTTGTTGCAGGCGATGTACGGCCGGAACGGAGAATCTCCGGTTGTTATTATTGCTCCAAAAACGCCGGCAGACTGTTTCATGATGGCCATTCATGCTGTCCGGCTTGCGGTTAAATACATGACGCCGGTCATTTTTCTTTCGGACGGAAATATTGCCAACAGTTCAGAGCCCTGGAAACTTCCCAAAATGGAAGATCTTCCCGAAATTGTGATCAAACATCCTTCGGCGGCCGACGGCACTTTTCTTCCTTACCAGCGGGATCCAAAGACCTTGTCGCGTCCGTGGGCCATTCCGGGAACGCCCGGACTGGAGCACCGCATTGGTGGTTTGGCGAAAGCGGACGGAAGCGGGAACGTCAGCTATGACGGTCCGAATAATCAGAAAATGATTGAGTACCGTGCCAACAAGCTTGTGAAGATTGCCGATGAATTACCGCCGACGGAAATCCGCGGACCCAAATCCGGAAAGCTGCTGCTTGTCGGCTGGGGCGGTACCTTTGGAGCGATTTATCAGGCGACGGAAGATTTGCGGCGGGAAGGCATTGAAGTTTCGCACGTGCATTTGAATTTTATCAATCCGATGCCGAAAGACCTGGGGGAAATCTTGAGCCGGTTCGACAAAGTCCTCGTGCCGGAATTGAATATGGGGCAGCTGCTGGTGCTGCTGCGTCATCGTTTCCCGGGTATCAAGGCGACCGGGCTTCATAAAGTTCAGGGATTGCCGTTCTGGGTCAATGAAATTGTCGAGAAGGTTAAGGAGTTGTTATGACAGAGGAAGCCAATAAAGAGCAGCCCGTTTTAACCAAAGATGATTTTTCGTCGGATCAGGCTGTGCGCTGGTGCCCGGGATGCGGCGACTACGCCATTCTGGCCACAGCGCAGCGTTCTCTGGCCAAGATGAATGTGCCCCGGGAACGGCATGTTTTTGTTTCCGGCATCGGATGCTCCAGCCGTTTTCCTTATTACATGAACACCTATGGTTTTCATACCATTCACGGCCGCGCCCCGACGATTGCGACGGGCCTCAAAAGTGTAAACCGTGATTTGGTGGTGTGGGTGATTACCGGCGATGGTGACGGGCTCAGCATTGGCGGCAATCATTTGATTCATTGCATGCGCCGGAATGTGGACCTGAACATCCTGCTCGTCAATAACCGGATTTATGGTCTGACGAAGGGACAGTATTCGCCCACTTCGGAAATCGGAAAAGTCACCAAGTCGACACCTTACGGTTCGATTGATTATCCGATCAATGCGCTTTGTATCGCGATTGCATCTGAAGCGACCTTTATTGCCCGTACCGTGGATTCTGACCCCCGGCATATGGCCTATGTGCTGGAACGGGCGGCAGCCCATAAAGGCGTTTCCTTTGTGGAAATTTACCAGAACTGCATTATTTTCAATGATAAGGCTTTCGGGCCGGTGACCGGCCGTGAAAACCGCAATGACCGGATGATTTATCTCGAAGACGGGAAGCCCCTGATTTTTGGCGGCGAGGTAAAGAAGGCAGTCCGGTTGAATGGTTTAAAGCCCGAAGTCGTCAATTATGAGGATGTTAAAGATGAGAGCGAGCTGTTGATTCATCATGAGAATCAGATGGATCCCAGCTATGCTTATTTGCTGACCCAGATGCATTATCCGGAAATGCCCGAACCGTTCGGCATCTTCCGCGCCGTGCAGAAACCCACCTATGATGAAATGCTCGAAAAGCAGGTGCATGACGCCGTCGCCCGTCAGGGTGAGGGGAATATCGAAAAACTGATTTACAGCAACAATACGTGGACGGTGAAATAATGGGCATGATTTGTCCTTCCTGCGGTCATGACAACATTCTGGGTGAAGACCGGTGTGAACAGTGCCTGCATTCTTTGATGCAGCGGGATCTGCCGCGTCCGCGGAAAGATGATCCCTTTCAGAGCGTCATGATGACGGCTCCGGTATCGGAGTTGATCAATGGAAAAGACCTGCTTGTGGCCAGCGAAGACGATACGCTCGACAAAGTCGTCAAGATTTTGCGGGACAAAAAGTTGAAATGCGTGATCGTCTACCGGAAAAAGCAGCTAGTCGGCATTCTCAGCAACCGTGACCTGCTTCGCAAAGTCGCCAAAAAAGGCATTAATCTCTCCAAGGTTCTGGTTTCGGAAGTCATGACCCCGAACCCCGAATACGTGCGGCCGGAAGAACCGGTGGCGGTGGCCGTAAACAAGATGGCCATGGGGGGATTTCGCAATGTCCCCGTGATTTCGGCGGATGGCGCCCCTTTAAGCATTATCACCATCAAGGATGTCCTGGTTTACTTATCCCATCGGGATGAAGTATCCGGCCGTCCGGCTGAACCCGCCGCCTGATTGACCTTTTTTGACTCCGGATTTCCTCACCTAAAGCCGCTTTGCCCGGGCCTCCAAATGGCCGATAGTAATAACGATGGGCAAAAGCCGCATGGCGCGTCGATTCAGTCAAATTGATGGGAGCCATCCTTTCCGGCCGGCTGTGCCGGGAGGCTATATCAATTACCGCGCCAAGCGCCGGCGAGGCGGAAAAGTCTTTTATTTCAATTTTAATCTCGCCGCGGAGATGGGGTTGATCTCGCCCCGCATGCGTCATGAGCTCACTTCTGCACTTGCCGATGCGATTCTCGATACCTTCAGCCTTGTCATCATTAATGAATATGACATTATCAACCGCGTTCCGGTGCGGCCGTCCCAGATACTGCCGCATCGTTTCATGGCGACGCGGTATCTGCAGCTTCAGCATCCCGACCGCCGCGGTCTGACTTCCGGCGACGGCCGCAGTATCTGGAATGGCTGTTATCGCGCGCCGAACGGCGTCACCTGGGATATTTCGAGTAATGGTACCGGAGCCACGCGTCTCAGCCCCGCGACGGCGCTGGAAAACCGCTTCTTTAAAACCGGACATCGGCGCGTCTCTTATGGCTGCGGCCAGGCGGATCTGCTGGATGGGGTTTCATCCGCCGTGATGAGTGAAATTTTTCATCAGAACGGTATCCCGACGGAGCGTGTTCTGGCCGTGATCGCATTTCCGGATAATACGGCCATTAATGTCCGCGCTTATCCCAATTTGCTCCGCCCGGCTCACTTCTTCTGTCATTTAAAGCAGGGCAATTACGAGGCCTTAAAGGGGGTTGTGGATTACTACATCGACCGCCAGGTGGAGAACGGAGAATGGCCGCGTCTTTCAAAAAAACGCCGGTATCGCCAGATGTTGAGCCAGATCGCTCAGGCCTTCGGCCGATGCGCCGCCCGCTTTGAGAATGAGTATATTTTCTGCTGGATGGACTGGGACGGGGATAATATTCTTGTGGATGGCGCCATCATTGATTATGGCTCTGTGCGGCAATTTGGTCTGTATCATCACGAATACCGCTATGATGACGTTAATCAGTATTCCACCAGTTTGAGAGAGCAGAAAACCAAAGCCCGCTATATTGTCCAGAATTTTGCTCAAATCGCAGATTTTCTTCAAACCGGACGCAAACGCAATCTGCGGTGTTATGCTTCCGATCCGGCGCTTCGCATTTTTGAGCAAGCGTATCAATCCGAACGTGATTATTCCGTGTTGTTTAAAATGGGATTGCCGGAGGCCGGTGTTAAGGCGCTTCTCAAGTCGCGTCACCTTCGTCCGGTGATCCGGCGTTTCGGCAATCTCTATCACGCCTTTGAACGCGTTCAGTCCGCCAAGGGGCTCTATGAAGTCAGTGACGGTGTCATGCGGGATGCTATTTTTTCGCTTCGAGATCTGATGAGGGAATTACCGAAATTCTATTACCGGGACAGTAAGATGCTGGAAGTGGAATCTTTTTTACAATTGATGAAATCCTCCTATGCCATGCGGCGGGACCTGGATGTATCGCCGCACCGGAAACAACAGGTGCTCCAATTTCAAAGACTCTACCGAACCCTGGTCAAGAAAGCGGCCCGCAAGCTACGTTGCAAAACGCCCAAGCTGCTGGCCGAAATGTCGCGGCGGTCTGAAATTATCAACCGGTATGACCGGGTAACAGGGGATGCGGTGCTGTTTATATCACAAAAACTGGTTCGGAACCGCCGCCGCTTGTCTTCGCGGGATATTCACCACGTGATTGACCACTTTGTCAAAAGTCAGCTCCTGGTTCCTCACAAGCTGCCGAGCAAGAGCGCACTGCTGCGCTTCCGGAATAAGAACGTCCAGCGGATTTTCCGTACGATGCTGCAGACCGTTAAGGAATGCCGCGAAGGTATTTGATCGATTGATTCAGGGATATTGAGGGAGATCTTGCGGGAGGCCGGTATTTTAAACTTCAGAAGAGCGGGCAAAAGGCAAAACTTTAATCAGTTTTTAGAGCTGCAAGAAATTTCTAACTGCTTACTTTCTTCTTGCTTTTTTTCTTGTAGCCTTCTTTTTTGCGGCTTTCTTTTTCGTCGCCTTCTTCTTCGTTGCTTTTTTACGTTTCGCCATGATGTCACCCCCTTTCCAGTTTCGCCTTTTGCCGCAATTGAAACTCTTCTTAATGCAGTCAAATGCTCTTCTATAAATTTATTATCGATATATTCGAGGAAACCTTAACAATTTTTCATCGAAAAATTGATCTTTAAAAAATAATATTTAGCAGCAGATCGCATTTGATTTTGCGGAGTGCGAAAAAATTTTGAGTTGTCACGACGCGGGTTTTCGTTATCATCATCATATTACGTTATTTTTAGAGCCTCGGCGAGGCATGCAAACAACATGCGCCTGCCCCAAGAGGGCTGCTTTTTTTAAGGGGTGAGCGCAATAGA
>CAZGID010000101.1:0-8980 GCA_964526065.1 uncultured bacterium | reverse complement strand
GTATAAGCAAATTCCGCGCGCGTGCCGTAAGACAAAAATCCCAGCGGCACCGAATAGGCTGCGCTGATGAACTTCAGATTTTCCACGGGACTGCCCACAACGCCCGCCACCGCCAGACGGTCGCCCGGCAAAAGCATGGAATCCATTTCCACCCGGCTGCCGGTACGTTCATCCGAAACAAACTCCGAACCGCCGTTGTCGAAACTGGCGTACACCCGAACCGGCAACGTTTCTTCAACGTTCACAAAAACATCCGTCGTGCCCGGCCGCTCGCCCGGCGCAAAAGTGGCCTGCGCCTGCAGACTGCCGTATTCATTGAGCAGAATCAGCGGCCTTTCCAGATTGCGGTAGCGGATGACGCCTTTGCGCTGAAGTGCGCGGAAATGGGAACGCAAAAAGTTTTCGGAGAAGTGGCGGCTGCCCGAAATGGAAAGGCTGCCGAGCCGGCCTTCAAGAACATGAATTTCAATGACGCCGCCGCGGATTTCCTGTTCAGGGAAATAGGCCTGCACGAGAAAATAGCCGCGCTCGCGGTAAACGCGCTCGACCGCTTCGGCTGCGCTCTGCAATTCGGCAAATGAAAGTTCGCGGCCCGTAAACGGCGCCGTCACACTCGTCAAGGCTTCATCGGACAGGATTTCATTTCCGGAAAACTCAAACCGCTCGGGGGAAATGCGCAAGGAAGAATCAGAAGGAAGAGGTTTCCGTTCTTTTTTCGGAAGCACCACCACAGGCGGGGGCTCAACGGGACGCGGGGATTCGGGTTTGATTTCTTCGAGACTCCGCTCGACGACCCCGGCTTTCGCCGCTTCAGAACCGTCCTGGGCCGCCGCCTTGGGAATCATCCATCCCAAGAGGCCCAGCATCAGAAATATAGAGAAAAGATATTTCATATAAAATCTGATATAAAGCCTTAAAAAAGATGGTCAATTTTATCGGTCTTTCAAGGAAAAAGCTAGAGGGAAAGCGAAAATATTGCGTCAGACCGGAACGGCTAAACCCTTGTCCAGCAAGGCCTGGTTCAAGTAGAGGTCCCCGCTCCAGACTTCCGCAATGTAGCGGTCATACCGGTCCGTCTTATGCGTTCTCAGGTCCAGAATGGAATTCCCGGCCAGCTGGCGCCGGAGCCAGTTTCTTGCCCGTTCGCCGGGCGCTGTCTTCAACGCTTCCGCATTCAGCCTGGCCAGCCGTAAATATTGACGGCGCTTCTGGTTAAAGGGCATATGGATTTGAACCAGCAGCGTGTCGCCATCCACCACCCGCTCCAGGTCCGCACGGTAAAAAAAGCGGTCGGCTTCCGTCCCGACGGCCTGCCAGCGGTCCAAGTGCCACCGTAGCACTTGGCCCGGTTCAAACTGCTTTTGCTCCTCGGGCGTCATCTCCATATAAGTCGAAAAGCCCAGATCCAGCACCGGCCGCCGGCTTCCATCCGCATTGGCCAGCCAACCCACCGTCACCGTGCCGGGTTCCCCCCGCTTCGGTTCCACCAGCCGGACAGCGGCGCCGCCCCGTTCCGGACGGAAACGCCGCACTTCCGCCTTTAACTGCTCCACCGACCAGCCATCCCGGCAGGCCGCCTCGGCCAGTTTTTGCCGCTGAGCGGGCTCGAGAGGCAAGAGCAGTTTGTATTGGGACCAGTTCAAGTGCCACGTGGCACCTGAAGGAAAGGCGCGGGCGAATTTGAAGGTTCGGTAGAAGAGCGTACGCTCCATTTGGAGGTCGCGGCTGAGGCGGTCAAACACATCGCCCCGTCCGCTTTCCTGCTGCGGATGCATTTCGAGGTAATCCTGAATCAGCCGGCCGGTCTGCCAGTACGTCCGGACCTTGAGCGCTGCCATCTCCTGCTGCCCCGCCGCCAGCACCGCCTCCACCGACCGCCGCAGCGCTCCGTACGCCTTCAGATCCGCAATTTCGGATTTTTTATCCGGCATGCACGCCCGCTATTTTGTTTCCATAACCGCACGAATAAAGGGAATCAAACATTGATTCACCACGGCCGGCTGTTCGAGATTGAACAAATGCCCCGCTCCTTCGACCAACCGAAGACGTCCGAGCGGAATAGCCGCATGCATGGCTTCCGATTCAGAAACCGGAATGACGGCATCGGCGGTCCCCGCCAAAATCAGAGCCGGACATTTGATTTTAGAAAGCAGCGAGTTTAAATCCCGGCGTCCGGCCATGGCCACCAACGCATCCGCCACCCCGTCTGGACGGCTCGCCTGAAGCATAGTGCTTAGGGTCCGCATCCCGCGTGGATTCTTTTTCTGATATTTTTTTGTGACCAGTTTCGGAAGGACTCCCGCGGCAATTCCCGCCAGGCCTTCATTCCGCACCTGCGCCGCCAGGGCATGCCGCTTTTTCTTCTGCTCCTTTGTGTCAGCCCCTGCCCGCGTCCCCATCAACGCAAACCCCCGAACCTGCTCCGGAAACTGCCGGACGAATTCAAGCGCCACATAGCCGCCCATGGAAAGCCCCGCCACAAAAAAAGGCGGCTTAATGCCGCGTCTTTTTAAATCATCCGCAACCGCACGCGCCATCCCGGCAATTGTCGGCTTTTCAAGTCGCGGCGATTTTCCGAAACCCGGCAGGTCCGGACAAATCACGCGGCAAAATCGGGACAGCGCCCGGGTTTGATGCTGCCAGCTCGCCGACGTCAGCGGAAAAGGATGAATCAAAACGACCGGATAACCTTTACCCTTTTGAACCCCATGCAGCCGAAACGGTTTACTCTTTTTTGCCATGAGGATTGACCTTTCAATTGAAATGATACCGGGATGTCAATTTGATGACATTCATTATATCAGTGAGGCTGAAATTACGGGAGAGGCGCTATGAAGGTAATGGCGTCCCTATCAGGTCTTGGAACCGTAAATATCTCTGGTCGTCACATTGACATCCTTATAGAGGCCCTGGCCAAAACGGCTGAAATTCTTGAAACCAGAGAGGCCGAAAACCCTCACATTATACCTCGCCATTCCGGTCAAGATGGAGAAATCGTCTAGTCATACCTTCAAGCAACCCTTTCAGGTCGAGCAGATGAAATACCCCTAAAATGTCCTATTTGTCCGGTTTTCAGGGATTGATTTTATTGCAACTCTATATTGATAAATAGGTTAACTCATGTCCGGTCCGGATTACCGGACATTTCTCCCTCTTTGGCCGCTTTTTCTTCCAGGTACATCCGCTCGGCAATAGGCCAGATAATGTCTATATATTGCTCTAGCTGACCTTCCTTAGTCTCAAAAACATGGCGGGCAAAATCCTTGGTCCCCCGGACAGTACAGTTGAAATCGATGGATTCCTTAGGTTTATTATCCGGGGCAGGCTTTTTTCTTTTTCCTCTTCGTCCTTGAGGCGGGTCAAATGCAATCTCGGCGGAATGAAGAAAGGTTATCTCCAATTCTTCTTCTGGCAGACTTTTTAAGAATTTCTCAAAATCTTTCCGTGTCTCCGAGCAACAGAAGAATTCCTTATCTTCAAAAAGAATCCCCCAAAAGCCAAGATTCTTGGTTTCCTTGCCGGCAATCGTTAAGAAACCCCGAGCGCCATTTTCAAAAGTCACAATCCGGTCTTTTGGTTCTTTCTGGGAGAGTGGTATTTCCATCAACTTTTTAAGCTGAGCCTCTTTCTCAGCCTTGAGGCAATCTGTGCATTTTGCTTTCGCTTCTTTTGCATCTTCAAACGGCGGGATTTCCCCCATCTGGCGTTTACAATTTATACAAATAATTTTCATGGCGATCTCCTTTTCTCAGTTTGAGAGACGTCTATTTTTACATAGTATGCGCCTGTGAAAAATAGCTGAAAAGCGGAGTGCTTCGGATTTTTAGCGAGAGCTAGGAGGAAGACTTAGGGTGAAAGTGATTTACTGTTTGATAAAGGCAAGGTACTCTTTTTTGGTGACAACTTTTCCTTTTATCAAAAAGGTTTCCTGATATTTTTTCTTTCTCGAATTGTAAGTTCTTTGACAGCTGGCAGCGCCATCAGAAACAACTTCAACAGACAAACGCCCTGTTGCTACACTGAACTTGCGAATCAATTGGGGCTTCCCCATCACATAAACTTCTTCTGTCAAAAGCCGGCCGCGATGATCCCAGCCGCGCAGGAGTCCATTACGCTTCCCATTTGTTTCTGAATACTCAAGCCCCAATTGTCCGTTTTTATGCCATCGCCTACATATTGCGATTTTCTTCATATAAGCTCCTTGTCATCAAACTTTAAAGAGATTCTTATGATTTTTTATCCTTACCATTTTTTGAGCGTTTTATTCTTTTACACAATGCTTTATATTTCTCATCAACCAATTTGGAAAAATGGCGCTTACTCTCTCGAGTAATTTCTTCACGATCAGGAAAATTTAGTTGAAAATATTTTTTCTCTATCTCCTCAATGTCTTTTGGCTTCTTTTCGTTCGAGTCTTGTTTGTGAAGTGATTTAAAATATTCTTCAATGGCGCTTTCCGGCTTCTTGTCATAGGGCATGCGTCCCATTTTTTGAAGCCGTTCCATCATTCCATCTAATACTTTAAATGCCTGATATTCTAACGCACCGCTCGCAGTTGGGCTTAACCGGGCATCCTTACTTTTTCGCAACAGAGACCTGTAGTGAAGCTGAGAAAAATGCAGATATTCCCCAATCAGAATCTTAAGATCTTCAATCGTTAAGTCTTCAGCGAATTGTTTACGTACTATCTTCAGGTCTCGCCTTATCGTTCTATCACACCTTTTTAGAATCTTAGCCATAACTGGGATGGGTAAGACCTTCAAGGTAAAGAATCAAGACACACTCTCTGCGCTGCGTAATGGTCAGTTGTCTGGGATTAAAAAGACCATCTCGGATTCGTTCCAGCAATTCTAATATCGGCGTATTCTTATTCATTTTCATCGGAATTTAAATATTTACCATATTTCTCGGTAGTTTCAGGTTCGAGGACATGTTTGCCAAAGGTTCGAGCGAAACGTTTCACGATCAGATCACAGTAAACAGGACTGAGCTCCATCAAAAAGCATTTTCGCTTTAACTTTTCAGCTGCCACCAAAGTTGAACCGCTTCCGGCAAACATATCCAAAACGGCATCCCCTTCACAGGAACTGTTTTTGATCATTCTCTCAAAGAGTTGGAAGGGTTTTTGCGTCGGATGCTGAAGGATATTTGCCGGGTCGCGATTTTCCTGCCAAACATTTGATTCAGAACGCCCGCCATACCAAGGATGCTTGCCTTTCCCCCGAAGCCATCCATAAAGAAGAAACTCGGAGGCCATCTGATAATCAGCAAATCCTGGACTTATACTCGGCTTAACCCAGGTGATGACATTGCTTACAGCAAAGCCTTCACGTTCAAGAGAATCAGCCATTAAGTAGAACTTTGCAAAACCATTCCACAAATAAAAAATGGCATTTGGTTGCAGGACGGTTTTAAAACAAGCTAAAATCGATTCAAACCATTTGGCATATTCTTCACGGTTCAAATTGTCGTTTTGTATAGTATTCCATCGCTTGTTTTGCGAACTTTTCACAGGTCTATTTTGGGCATCGTAACTTACGCCGTAGGGCGGATCTGAACAAACAAGCTTCACCTTTTTTTCACCAAGAAGCTTTTGATAGCTCCCCGGGTCAGCCGCGTCACCGCACAAAAGAAAATGATCGTTCAGTTGAATGAGATCACCGGGTTTTGTCACAGGATCTTTTATCTTCTCGAGTTCTGCGTCCTCATTGATTTCGCCATCGCTATCCGAACGCAGATATAAATCACGCAGTTGGCTTACTTCAGAAAACTGAAAGCCTGTTGTCCCAAGATCGAAGTCCGGCATTTTGCACATTTCATCTAACAAATGTGCGAGCTTTTTCTGATCCCAATCGCCTTGATTTTTATTTAGACTTAAATTTAAGGCTTTTTCATCCTCTTCCGATAGGTCAACAACACTGACTTCAATTTCATCAAATCCTTTGGCTTTCAAAATCTTAAATCGCTGATGGCCACCGACGAGATTTTGCGTGCGTTTGTTCCAAACGAGCGGATCGACACAGCCGAAGGTGTCAATACTCCGAGCAATACCTTGATAGCGTGGATCATTGGGTTGCAGATCAATTCGCGGATTGAAAACAGCGGGATTGATTTGGTTGATTTTCACTTTTTGAATTAGCATCATTTTCTCCTTTTACATTTGTTACTTCATTTGTTACCATATTAGGCAAAAAAATTTACAGGATTTTTAATTCCTGTAATCGATCTAAGCCGAGCTTATTAGGCATATGTTTACCCTGCTCCCACCGGATAACTTGCATTTTGCTAACGCCCAGCTTCAATGCCAGTTCATCTAAAGTCATTTTGCGGCCGACCCGGTACGTCCGTATTGCCTGCGCAATGGCTTTTTTTTGCTTCTCGTCATCGTCAGCCGCAGCGGCAAGCAATTGATCCGTAACTTTTTTTGCTCTTTCGTACAATTCCTCAAAGGTACCCATAAACAAATGGTAACATTTAGAGTAACATTTGTCAATTACTTATTTCATTCTTCTGAACAAAAGCTTCCCATCCTCAAAAGCCGGGGTTAATTGGAATGTTTCCTCCATCATATTTTTTAAGACGTCCATCTTTTTTACCCGGGTTTCATATTCACAAATATGTTTGGCCTCTCTTTGGCTCTCATTCAAAATAGGTTCCAATTGATTCATTTTCTTTCGTATTTCGTCAATATCGGCTTGAATAATTGAACTCATCGTCCTTAAACACATTAGATTCTCATGCTTAAATCCTGTATCTCTAAGCACCGAGAGCTTGTCTTTGTAAGCACTTAATATTTCATATTCATGTTTAGCCCGACAAAAATCATTTTTTATAAACTTTTCGTGCTCATCTTTATAAAGTGAAATCAATGTCTCTATTTCGATCTGTTCTTTCATTTTATTATCCTGGTTTACTGTCGCTTCAAACGCCTTCTGAACATACTTAATATGGCGTCAACTTGCTTTTTGTAAGACAAGAGATCCTGCCTAACAATTAATCGGGGTTTTTCAAAAGCCGGAACAGGAGCATTATCATTGAAAGCAATGGATACACCATTGCCCTTGGGTGCAGCGGCCACAAGATTACGGTGTCCCAGTTGATACAAGGCCGCATTAAAGTACATACGGTCATAGCGCTTAGCGGGATCAACTAATTCAAAATAGGCTCCGACAAACGCAAAACACTTATTGAGCCGGGAAATCACGTCCGCCTCAAGGACAACCATAGAAACCAAAGAAAAACAGTCATCATCATCAGAAATTCCTGTCACATTAATATCAACGACAAAACATCCCTCTACCGAAAGACTGATGCGGACTGTATCAACGGGCCCCCTGGATCTTCTGCCACTGTCTTGAAAAATTATAATCTCATTAACCTCAATTTCTGTACTTTTTGGATTCTCATAAGAAAAAATTCGAACTTTTGGATCGTGAGCCAATGCCAACAATTTTTCCTTCAATTCATTTGATTCCAATTCGACAGGATCAATATGTTCGTCACTCCGCTCAGGAGCGATGACAAAGCGCAAACAGGCTTCATCAGTAAAACTCTGAAAATCTTCTAATTTCTCTTGGATTATTTTCATATCGATTTCTTTATTTTGATACTGTTTAATTGCCGGTTGAAGAGATTTTATGATAGCGGTTTCTAACTCTTCCGGAGAGCCAAAAGTTAACCGGAAGTTTCCATGGACATAATCAGAAACCAAACGTATGAGCATTTCAGCATCTTTGTCATGCTCAACTTTTTGAATAAAAATCAAAATTTTTAATTTTTTCCGGATGGCCTCTTCATACTCCTCCTGAACCACAAGCTTACCGGAAGGCGCAATATAACCGCCTCGTTCCCCTACGATCAAAATGAAAATGTCTGAGCTTTCAACGCCATCAAGGCAAGCATTGCGCGGAGAAACACTCAGACTTGGGAAATCTTCTGCCAAAACCGGCTCACCGTTGGCAGCGGTTATGGCACGCCGAGCCGTGTTGCGATACTCTTTAAATCCCTCAATAACTGAACTGACAAAAACTCTAGGTTTCATAGTATTCAACAAGGTTCTACCGGGCCACCGCATTTAGGGCACCGGATTGGGTACCCTCTCTTCCCTTTTTCCTCAGCTTCGCCGGGTTCATACACGTCAACTTCAAATGTTTTTTGGCATCTCCTGCAACCAAATCGTTTCTTCTTCATTGTCTTACCTCCTCTCCATAAAAAGCAAAAACCTTCGCAGAAAATTCCTCCGCGAAGGTTTTTATTATATTTTGGTGGCGGATTTATCCCTTCGAACTGCACCACCGTCCCATATTTAGTATGACAGGGTAATTCTATACCTGTATCTAGTGCGTGGTCAATCCCAAAATTTAAGAAAAAGCCTTATTACTTCATCAATTCCTTGATTTCTGGTTTGAGATCGATGGAAAAGATGATTTTTTCCGTAAGCTGCTTTCCTCTCATCCCCTCATAGGAGCGTTTAATTTCGATTTTGGTGACACTCAGTTCCTCGATATCCCAATTACCAAATGTCTCTATCATTTCCTGATCCGACAATTTTTCAATGAGCTGCTCTTTGGTCAATTTATCCTTCCGCTTCAAAATCGGATCGTGATAAACGATATCAAAGCTCCCCCAAAGCGAAAGCCGGGCTATCCAGCCATTGACGGTTTGATCAAAATCCTGAGGCATCATCGAAGGCGTTGACATTACTTCTTGTTTTATTTTTTCCAGCTTATCTTCCGAAATATTTTGTGATTCTTCGTTTTCAAGCATAAAGCTGTCTCCATCCTCGTTAACCTTAGACTAATTTACGCGTTCTCCCCGGGGCCCGCCACATTTACGGCATTGATAAAACGGGTTAAATCCATTGTTTGAACACCCGCGATTCTGACATCCTACTGTTCCACACTTTTTGCACTTATAAAGAGCCGTATTACAGCTTGTGTTATTCTTTTGTGTACCTCTACAACTAGCCATAAGCCCTCCT
>CAZGID010000100.1:2889-9057 GCA_964526065.1 uncultured bacterium | reverse complement strand
ATCAAAACCCGGATGACCGATAAATTACCTGCAGAAGTACAAAAGCGTGTGCAGGATCAGATTGCAATGGGGCGCTTGGGTGAGCCTAAAGACATCGCAGATGTAGCCGTATTCTTAGCATCAGATAAATCCCGCTACATCACAGGACAGGTTCTTGTTGTTGACGGCGGAATGGTAATGTAACCGGCTTTAATTATAACCAGGAGGAAGCAATGGCAATTCAGGATAAAATCGTTGAAATCATCGTAGAGCAACTTGGTGTGAAGCCCGAGGAAGTTACCCCGGAAGCATCTTTTGTGGATGATCTGGGTGCGGATTCTTTGGATACCGTCGAGCTGGTGATGGCTCTGGAAGAAGAGTTCGGAATCGAGATTCCGGATGAAGATGCCGAGAAGATCCAGACGGTGGGAGATGCTGCCCGTTACATCGAAGAAAAGGCAGCGTCGAAATAAAGTCATTAACACCTTCTATACACATCTGTTTTTTACCAGCCAAAAAAAATTCCTATGAGCCGGGTTGTTGTAACAGGCCTTGGCATGGTGACTCCTGTCGGTAATTCGACGGAGAAATCATGGCAGTCCCTTATTGAAGGTAAGAGTGGAATCGGTCCGGTGTCGCAAATCGACGCCGGCCCGTATCATTCCAAGGTTGCCGGCGAAGTCCGCGATTTTGATCCTGCCCAGTATTTCAGTAAGAAAGACCTGCGTAAGACCGACCGCTTTGTCCAGTTTGCTGTTGCCGCGGCCAAGATGGCAGCAGAAGACGCCCGCTTTGATATCACCCAGGAAGATCCATACCGGACCGGCGTGTTAGTCGGCTCCGGCATCGGCGGCCTGCGTGTGATTGAAGAGCAGCACCGGGTCATGCTTGAAAAGGGACCGGACCGCATCTCGCCGTTCTTGATTCCGATGTTGATTGTCAACATGGCGCCTGGCACGATATCCATTACGTTTGGTCTCAAAGGTCCCAATAACTGTGTGGCAACGGCTTGTGCGACCGGTTCCAATGCCATTGGGGATGCTTTCAAGATTATCCAGCGCGGCGATGCGGATTTGATGTTTGCCGGAGGGACGGAAGCCTGTATTACCCCCCTTGGATTTGGCGGTTTTGATTCCATGAAGGCGCTTGGAACCCATAACGATCCGGCCGCGGAAGCCTCAAGACCCTTTGACCGCACCCGCAACGGTTTTGTGATGGCGGAAGGGTGTGGGGTTATGATTCTCGAATCTCTGGAGCATGCCCAGAAGCGCGGCGCCAAAATTTATGCGGAGATGGCCGGTTATGGGATGACCTCGGATGCCAGTCATATTACGGCGCCGGATCCGGAAGGCCGCGGGGCGGCGCGTTGTATGGAAAATGCCCTTCGGGATGCGGGCATCTCGCCTGAGGCGGTGGACTATATCAATGCCCACGGAACCTCGACGCCTCTGAACGATAAGGTCGAAACGCTGGCAATCAAAAAAGCGCTTGGTGAAGCAAAAGCACGCAAAGTGCAGATCAGCTCCACCAAATCGATGACCGGGCACTCCCTTGGAGCTGCCGGAGCGATTGAAGCGATTATCTGCGCCTTGACCATTAAGAACGGAATTATTCCGCCCACCATTAACTACCGGAATCCGGATCCGGATTGTGACCTGGATTACGTTCCCAACGAAGCCCGCCGTCAGACCGTTCGGGTGGCCATGTCCAACTCGCTGGGGTTCGGCGGTCATAATGCCAGCGTGATTTTCAAAGCCTTCGAATAAGCCGGCGTTTTCTTTTCTCTCCCTTTATTTTCCGCGGTTTACCCTGCTTTCTCTCTTGTCGAAAATTAATTTAAGGGTATAATCGGGGTCCAGAAATGCCCACACACAGCAAACAGAAACTTCTTGTTGGTCTGCTGCTTCAATCCTCGCTTCGGGAGACTCTTCAGTGAAACTTAAAAAACTTGAATTGCACGGTTTTAAATCTTTTGCGGACAAGACCGAAGTTTTCTTTGATCAAGGGGTGACGTGTGTCGTGGGTCCGAACGGCTGCGGCAAAAGCAATATTTCCGATTCTATCCGCTGGGTTTTGGGAGAACGCAGTGCCAAGATGCTGCGCGGCTCCAAAATGGAAGACGTTATTTTCAACGGAACCGATTTCCGCAAACCGCTTTCCTATGCAGAAGTCTCGCTGACCTTTGATAACGAGGACCGCGGGCTGCCAATTGATTACAACGAAGTCACGATTACACGCCGTCTTTACCGCTCAGGCGAGAGCGAATATCTCATTAATAAAACGCTGGTCCGGCTCAAGGATATCCACGATCTGATCCTCGACACCGGTATCGGTTCGAATTCCTATTCGATGATCGAACAGGGACGTATTGATTACATTCTCAATGCAGATCCGGAAAAGCGCCGGTTTTTGATTGAAGAAGCTGCGGGTATTTCAAAGTACAAAGTCAAAAAAGACGAAGCCATCCGCAAACTGGAACGCACCGAAGCCAATCTGCTGCGCCTCAACGATATCATTCAGGAAGTTCATAAGAATATTCAATATGCCGAGCGCCAGGCGCGCCGTGCGGAGCGTTACCGCGAAAAGTATGAAGAGCTGAAAAAGCTTGAAATCACCAAGGCGTTTCATGATCTGCATGTCCTCAAACAGGAAAAAGAAGGTCTTGGCGGGCGCCGTGCGGAAGAACAGTCAGAACTGGATCATGTCATTGCCCAGAAAAAGGCGTTGCAGGAAGTTCTGAGCGAACAGGAAGCAAAACGTGAAGACGCGCAGCAGCGGTTTTCTCAGGAAGAAGCCGGCCGTTTTCGTTTCGTTTCTCAGAAGGAGAAGAACGAACAGCAGTTGCGCTTTCATCAGGAAAAAAGAATGGAGTTTGCGACGCGCAAAGGGGAAATCCAGCAGGAGCAGCATCAGTTGCATGAGCATCTGGAGCGGAATGCGCGGGAGCTGGTCGCCAAGAAAGAAGAATTGCTGCGGCTCGAGGATGAAGTTCAGAAGATCGAGGGCAGTCTCAGCGGCGCGGAAGGGGAATTGAAGGAAGCCGAAGACCGGCTCAATTCCGTGAAAAGCATGCTCGAGAAGAGCAAAATGGAAGCGTTTGAAATTGCCGCCGAGATGACGCGTTTGAAAAATGAATACCATCGCATGCTGGCTTTTCTGGAATCCAGCGACAAGCAGAAGAACAAAATGGACGGCAACCTGGAACGTTTCAAGACGGAACGCGAAGACTGGGAAGCCCGGAAGCGTGCTTACGAAGAAAGTCTGCGGGATCTTTCTGAAAAGCATCAGAGTCTGGAAAATGACGATATCCGCGAACGGGAATATGCCGAAGACTTAACCCGCCGCATGGAAGAAGAAGAACAGGCGCTGCAGGCCGCCGAACGTCTTTTGCCCGAAAAAAAGACGCGGCTGGAAATGCTGCAGGAAATCGACGCCGCTTCTTCGGTTAATCTTTCTACGATTCAGCAGGATTTGCCGGCGCTCGGGGAGCGGCTGGTTTTTGGTTTGCGCGATGTGATCCGGGTGCGCGAGGGCTATGAGTGGGCACTGGAAGCCGCGCTTGGCGAATATGTGCAGGCGGTTATCGCCCGCGATACCGACGCGGCAGAATTATTGATTCAGTACCTTTTAGAGCGCAAGACGGGTGAGGCCAGTGTGTTGCTTGCGGGACAGGCCGGATTCGGTCATGTATCTGAAGTGCCCGTCCATCCATTGATTGAAGGCAGTCTGCGGGATGCGGTTGAAATTCAGCCGGAGTTTCAGGCCGTGCTGGATCCCTTGCTTCGTGAAGTGCTTGTGGCGCGTTTGCCGGGAAGCGGCGAATGGACGCAACTTCTGGAGCTTGCTGAAACACGCAAGATTGTGTTGTGCGAGGGCATTTGTGTCGGCCCGGGCAAAAAGATTTATATTCGTCAGGGCACGCGCGAAGAGCAGAGTGTTTTTGGCCGGACGAATGAAATCAGCCATCTTGAAACGGAAATCCGGACGGTGGAAGCAGAAATTGAAAGCCGCCGCCGTTCGCGGAACAGTCTGAAAGAAGAAGTGAACCAGTCGGAAGTCCGACTTGAGGGCATCCGTTCCAGAATGGTGGAATGCAAAATTCAGCAGGAATCCATTGAATCTCATATGAAGGGGATTCAGGACCGTCTGGTTTCCCATCATCGCGAAGCGCAGCTGGTGATGGAAGATATTCTGGAATTGCAGAATCAGCGGACGGAAGTGGAATCCCGCAAAGAGCGCCTTGAAACGGAACTGGCGGGTCTGGAAGCCCGCGAAAAGGAACACCGGGATTATGAATCGCGGATGCTGCGCGAAATTGAAGAAAAGGATCAGGCCAAAAACCAGGTGCTTCGCAATGTTGCGGAACAGAGGGCCCGTTTTGATAATATTTCCGAACAGCGCCGTATTTTGAAAGAATCGACTTCTTATCTGGAAGCCGGCACGGAAAAAGACCGCAAAAGAATTGAGAGTCTGAAAGAAGAATCGGAACGCATTCTGGTGCGGGAAAAGGAACTGGAAGAAACCGACGTGAAAATTCATGAAGATCAGCGTCAGCTGGATGAATCGATCCGCCAATGCGATCTGGCGCTGGAAATGATCCGCCAGGAGAAAGCCAAGGCCGAAGAAGATATTACATCGTCCCAGACGCGTATTGATGAGCTGGCCCGCCGGCAAAACGAGCTTCAGGAAAACTTGCATCAGTGGGAAATGAAGGCGATGGATATCCAATATCAGGAAAGAGCCGTTGCTGAAAGACTGGATCAAACCTATCAGATTCGCCTGCATGAATTCAATGCCGCAGATTATCCCTGGGAAGAGAGCGACGGCGTGGCCGTTGAACAGAACCTGGAAGGACTGCGCGAAAAAGTAAAATCGATGGGCGCCGTGAACCTGCTGGCGATCGAAGAATATGATGAGATGAAGAAACGCTATGACTTCCTGATGTCGCAAAAGGAGGATCTGGAAAATTCCCGGATTGCGCTGCTGGATGCCATCAAGAAAATCAACCGCACCACACGCAGCCTTTTTGAAGAAACATTTAACAATGTTCAGGCTGCTTTTAAAGATTATTACCAGACGCTGTTCCGCGGCGGAGAAGCGCGGCTGATCCTGGAAGACGAAACAAAGCCGCTGGAATCCGGAATCGATATCGTTGTCCGTCCTCCGGGAAAACGTTTGCAGCATATCAGCCTGTTGTCGGGCGGTGAAAAAGCCCTGACGGCCATTGCATTGCTTTTTGCCTTATTCAAGATTAAACCGTCTCCGTACTGCGTGCTGGACGAAGTGGATGCACCGCTGGACGAAGCCAATATTGACCGGTTCCTGACGGTGCTGCGCACGTTTTTGACAACATCGCAGTTCATTATCATTACCCATAACCGGAAAACGATTGCGATGGGTGACAGCCTTTACGGCGTGACCATGCAGGAAGCGGGTGTTTCGAAAATCGTTTCCGTCCGTGTCGGAGAAGACAAGGGCGGCAAGCTGAACGAGACCGATTCCGGCAAAGCGAAAGAAAACGAAGCCGTAGAAGAAGACTCCGTCATCGCCTGACCGAGCCTTGACTCTTCCCAATTACATCACTTTAGTCCGCATTCTCCTTGTGCCGTTTTTCTTTACGGCTCTCGTTTCCTATCAAGAGGGTAAAGAGTACTTTCGCTGGATTGCCTTTTCTCTCTTCGTGACGGCTGCTGTTTCGGATGCGGTGGACGGATTTCTTGCCCGGCTGCTCAAACAAAAGACCCGTCTCGGGCGAATGCTCGATCCGCTGGCGGATAAATTACTTTTGTTGAGCGGTTATCTGGGGCTCTTGTGCGTGCGTACCCTTCCGCTGCAGCCGCCGCTCTGGATCACGGTGACGATTGTATTCCGCGATCTGGTTCTGCTTACAGGGCTTCTCATTGTTTTTCTCATGTCGAGCCGGCTGCCGGTAAAGCCCAATTTTCTGGGTAAGTTGACGACGGCATTTCAGGCGATGACGCTCGTGCTGATTCTCCTGCAGTGGCAGCTGGCCATTCCATTCTGGTATGTCACGGCGGGGCTGACGATGATTTCCTGCGCCGTCTATGTGATCCGCGAATTGCGGCAACTGCACCGGGAGACCTCATGATCACGGCTGTGATTGTTTTTCTGGCTTATTTGCTGGGTTCCATTCCATTTGCTTTCCTGGCCGGGCGGTTCGGGCGGGGA
>CAZGID010000100.1:0-2879 GCA_964526065.1 uncultured bacterium | reverse complement strand
ATTGATATTCGCCAGCATGGCAGCGGGAATGTGGGAGCGACCAATGTTTTCCGGGTGATGGGCCCGCGCTGGGGAACCGGTGTCTTTATTCTGGATGTCCTCAAAGGGGCGCTGGCGGTCGGGCTTTGCTACCGGCTGCAGGACGAGGCCGGGCTGGTCTGGCTGCCTGTTGCGGCGGGAGTGCTGGCGATTCTTGGGCATACCTTTCCGGTCTGGCTTCGATTTCGGGGTGGGAAGGGGGTCGCCACCTCGCTGGGCGTTTTTCTGGCGCTGGCACCCCTGCCAACGGGGATTGCCTTTGCGCTTTGGATCGGTGTTTTTTCGCTATCCCACATTATTTCTATTGCTTCTCTTGCGGCAGCGATTGCTTTCCCAGTTTTAGTGGGGTTTTTAAGCCGAATCGACCCGGCCTATCCCTATTTGCTGGTCATTAGCGTGATTCTGGCCCTTTTTATTCTTTTTACCCACCGCAGCAATATGATCCGCCTGATGCGGGGAGAAGAAAAGAAATTATTTTGATAAAGTAAAAATTGATTGACGAATCGTCATTTTCTGCCTAGAGTGATGACGATTCCGGACAGGTTTTTCCCAGAACCCTCCCCGAAACCAAGGAGAAACCTGTGATACAAGAAAATGAAGCCCGCCTCGTTCACGCTTTTCCTCGCAATGAGTCGGAAAAAATCCAGATTCAGGTCAAGAAATACAACGGGCAGTTCTATGTCGATTTACGGGTCTGGTTCCAAACCCCGGATAATCCGGACTACCGGCCGACGCGGAAAGGAATATCGCTCCGGCTGGACCTTTTGCCCGAATTGCACCAGGGAATTGAGCGTTTGATGAGTATCCGCGAAAAGCTGGTGGAAAATGAAGGAACCTGAGGCCAAGAATGGCTTTACAGTCCCCGGTGGAGCCGTTAAAATAACCGCCAATTCCCGCAATTTAATCATTCAGGAGATCCCAATGGCCGAAAAAAAGAAATCTGAAAAAGCCGAAGCCGCGCAACAGCAGAACGTCCAGAAACAGAAAGCCCTCGAACTTGCTCTTTTGCAGATTGAAAAGGAGTTCGGCAAGGGATCGATCATGAAAATGAGCGACAGCCGCCATGATAATGTGGCGTCGATTTCGACTGGTGCGGTCAGTCTGGATATTGCCACAGGGATCGGCGGGGTACCACGCGCCCGGGTCGTTGAAATTTATGGACCCGAGTCGAGCGGCAAAACGACGCTGACGCTCAGCATTGTTTCCCGCATCCAGGAAGAAGGCGGCGTCGCGGCCTTTATCGATGCCGAGCATGCGCTGGATCCGACTTACGCCCGGAAAATCGGCGTGAATCTCGAAGATCTTCTCATTTCGCAGCCCGATTCCGGCGAGCAGGCTCTGCAGATCGTGGAAATGCTGGTCCGCTCCAATGCCGTGGATCTGATCGTGGTCGACTCGGTCGCCGCACTGGTCCCGCGGGCGGAAATCGAAGGCGATATGGGCGATTCGCACATGGGGCTTCAGGCCCGCCTGATGTCGCAGGCTCTGCGCAAGTTGACCGGCATTATCAACAAGTCCAAGACCTGTGTGATTTTTATTAATCAGGTGCGTGACAAGATCGGTGTCATGTTCGGTAATCCGGAAACCACGCCGGGCGGGAAAGCGCTGAAGTTTTATGCTTCCATGCGCTTGGAGATCCGCCGAATCGCCAGTCTGAAAAAGGGTGATGAAGTGCTGGGGAACCGGGTGAAGGTGAAAGTGGTCAAGAATAAGGTGGCGGCGCCGTTTAAAGTCGCCGAATTTGATATTCTGTTTGATGAAGGAATTTCACGTTCCTCCAGCATCATTGATCTGGCGCTTGAAAAGCAGATCATGGAGAAGTCCGGCACCTGGATCAGTTATAACAATGAAAAGCTTGGTCAGGGACGGGATTCGGCACGGCTGTTCCTGAAAGAAAATCCCAAACTGCTGTCGGAAATTGAGAAGAAGGTCCGCGAGAAAATGCTGGATGCCTCCGCGGCAGTCTGATTTTTCTCTTTCCTTTCGGGAGGGCGGTACGTAAAAACTACCGCCCCCTTTTTTTCTTCATGACCGAAAAAGCAGAAAATCCGATTCTGGAAACCGCATTGCGGATGCTTGCCGCCAGCCCGAAAAGTGCGGCGGAACTGGCCGTGCGGCTTAAGCAGCGCGGTTATGCCGAAAGTGCGGTGCAGGCGGCGATCGGGGCGCTGGAAAAAGGCAACGTTCTGGACGACCGCCGTTTTGCGCGGGATTTGTTTGAACGGTATCACCAGCGGCAGCCGTCCGGCCGCCGGCGGATTGCGTTTGAGATGAAGAAACGCCGGCTTCCTGAATCCGCGTGGGGAGAATTGCTGGAAGGATTGTCGGAAGACGACGAGGCCGCCTCCGCACGTCAGCTGGCGGAAAAATTATGGCGGCGGCATGAAAAACTGCCGGAAGACCGGCGGCGCAAAAAAGTCTATGACGCCCTGATGCGCCGCGGATTTGATTACGGCCTTGCAGGCCGTGTGATTCGAGAGACCGAAAATCATGATGAAAACGAATGAAATAAGAAGCGCTTATCTGGAATTCTTCGCCGCGCGCGGCCACCGTGTGGTTCACAGCGATTCGCTGGTGCCGCATCAGGATCCGACTCTGCTTTTCACCGGTGCGGGTATGAATCAGTTTAAGGAATATTTCCTGGGATTGAAGAAAGATATGTCGCGGGCGACAAGCTCCCAGAAGTGTCTGCGCACCGGGGATCTGGATAACGTCGGGCGGACGGCCTATCATCATTCCTTTTTTGAAATGCTGGGAAATTTTTCTTTTGGTGATTATTTCAAGGAAGAAGCCATCACCTGGGCATGGGAATTTTTTACCAAAGAGTTGAAGATTCCGGC
>CAZGID010000099.1:0-9122 GCA_964526065.1 uncultured bacterium | reverse complement strand
GGATGGGAATGGATCCGGGAAGCGTTCTGGGCGAGCGGCCTGCACGCTCCGGTGAGGCGGAAGAAGGGCTGGGTATCGGATTGCGGAATATCCATGAGCGGCTGGTTAAAATTTACGGCGAGAACTCGGGGCTGGAAATCGAGGCCGAAAAAGGATGGGGTACACGCATCCGGATTCAGTTCCCCAAGACGAAGGAAAAACCATGATTCGGGTCCTGGTGGTGGATGACGAAAAGCTGGCCGTGCAGGAACTCGTCCGGATGATCGAGGAACATTCCGATTTTAAAGTGATCGATACGGCCGCCGGCGGCAATGAAGCGCTCACGAAACTCAAACAGACGCCGGTCGATGTTGTTTTTCTCGATATCGAAATGCCGGGCCTCTCGGGCCTGGAAGTGGCCAGCCGGATTGCAGACTGGCCCGAACCGCCTTTGGTCGTGTTTGCCACCGCGTACAACCAGTATGCGGTGGAGGCCTTTGAAGCGCATGCCATGGATTATCTTCTGAAACCCTATGAATCCTCGCGGCTCGAAAAGACGCTGCAGCGCATACGGGAATCCCGCCAGCGGAAAGAATCCCAGCGTGCGAAATGGGAGGCGGTGGAGGAGGGCTTGATCCGGCACGGGCTGCTTAAGAAAATTGTGGCGCACCGGCCCAATTCGCGAGACCGTCTCGTCCTGGATCCGGC
Organism: uncultured bacterium; assembly: GCA_964526065.1. Taxonomy (GTDB): domain Bacteria; phylum Omnitrophota; class Omnitrophia; order Omnitrophales; family Aquincolibacteriaceae; genus CAZGID01. Next base: position 8,435 of record CAZGID010000099.1, on the reverse strand, counting down.
CGAGGTGATCTACTTTACGGCGGATGGGGCCACGATCTGGGCGGCCGTGGGCAAGGAGCGTCTGGAGGTCAATACGACACTCCGGGAGCTGGGAGAAACCCTGGACCCCGCCCGGTTTGTCCAGACGCATAAGTCTTACATTGTAAATCTGGACCGCGTCAAAAAGGTCTCTCCGATGTTCAGCGGTAATTTCGAGATTGTCCTCAATGTTCCGGAACTGCCGAATATCCCTCTTTCCCGGCGCTTTGCCCGAGGGCTGAAAGCCCGCCTGGGCAGCCGCTGGTAAGCCCCTCTTTTCCCACCTTTTTTAATCCCAATTTCTGTTTGTGTCATATTGACCCACCCGTCTGCGACCGCTTACCCGTTTATAGGACCGCTTAGCCCTTTTTTTTACCTTTTATTAGCCATTTAGGAGAAATTTCCGGCTTCACCGGGTAGGCTTTCTACAAGGAGCAAGAAAGTGAATCACGACACCTTACAAAACATGATAGCGACAGAAGATAAAGCCGGTTTAGCGGCTGCGGTGGAAGCCCGCAGCGGCGAGGAAAATGCCGGACTTTTGCTGCTCATGTCGCGTATCGCGCGCATCCATGGGCTCGTGAATGAACTTTTACTTCTACAAAATCAGGGGGGATTCAAAAAATGATTAAAGGATATGAAATGCGACTCAGACGATGGACCAGTATTGCCATAGCAATTGCGATGTTCGTGACCCAGGTGGCGCCGGCCGGGTATGCCGATGAAAACGCCACGGGTGTGTCCGAACTCAGTGAACAGCAGGGACCGGTCCTTACCCCCGAGGAAGCCGAGGCCCAACAGCAGCAGTCGCAGACAGAAAAGGAATCTTCCGAACATGAATCTTTCTTCGGTGACGAACCCCTGACCGCCACGGATGAAAAGAAAGAGGAAAAAGAAGAAGAAATTCAGACTATGAATGCACAGGAAGAAGAGGAAGCGCCCATGAATGTCATGGAAGCCGCCGGTGCCGCATTTCTTCTTATTTATGAAATGAACAAGAAAGAAAAGCTGACTAAGGATGATGTATCCAGCTTGAACAAAGCGAGCGAAGATCTGGCCAAGTCCGTCCAGAATCTTTCGCCGGCCGAGCAGGGGATCTGGAGCATGATCGTGGTGATCTATGACCAGCAGAAACAGGCACTGATCGATCTGAAATTCGAAGACGAAGAAGAGACCGAAATCGAAAATACCGTTGATTATGCCGCGGAAGCGGAAGTGGTACTGGCAGCCGCCGCCGAAAAAGTGGCGGACCGGATTGCCGCCATTGAAGCCAGCATCGCCCAGCTGGAAAAACAGCTCACCGAAACGGAAGCCGCCGACAAAGATATTGAAGCCGCCTTCTCCGGCGTTCAGAAGCTGCGCGAAGAATTCTCCAACTGGACTGCCGAAGCGGAAGGCGTCGAAATTGGAGATCTGAAAACCGCTGTCGAAATGCTGGCGTTGGAGGCCGGTGAGGCCATCGAAAAATGGCGTCAATGGCGCAGTGAAGTAAAAAACCTCATCCAGTCCTATCGCGATGAAATCGTCGAAAATCAAAAATCTCTGATCGAAATGGAAAATCTCGTGGAAGCGATCCGCAATGAATCGGATGCCGACGCGGCCGCAGCGCTGCTTGAGGATCTTCAGAAAAAAGGCGAGGCGCTGCCGGTGGTGGTGCTGCGCATTCAGGCTGAAATCGTAAAACCCGATCCGGCCGACATCAAAGCTTCCCTGCACGACGTCAATGAAGGGTTGCGTCAAAAAGTGGAATCGCTTCAAAACCGGATTCTGGAACATCATTTTATTGATGCGCATACTGTCATCAACCGCCTGACGGGTGCAGAAACCATTACGCTGGACGATGCCAAAATGCTCCGGCGCGGACAGGCATTGCTGAAGCGTTTTATTGAACAGCTTCCCGAAGAACGTCGCGCGATCTGGATCGCGAAGTTCAATCAGTATCTGGGGCAGAGCGATACCATCCTCGCGACCGCTTCGTTGAAAGTGATTGTGGATGGCCGTGACGTGATTGTCCGCAACGCCGCCGACCTGACGGCTCAGATCATCCGCCGTTTCAAGATGCTGGATCAGACAGGGGAAATCGACCTTACACGCCTGGCCGGTATTGAGGATGAAGACGTGGCCGGACTGGAAAGTTTCAAAGAATACCTGAATGCCCGCCGTATCGGCGAAGGATTGAATCTGCCGCTATTTGATTTGTATTCACCTTACGGTAATTTGATGCTGATCGACCGTCTGGTCCGCAAGTTTGCCGATGAATCGATTACGACCGTGGAAGGCCCGGTCGAAGTGGTGCATGAGGATTTTCTGCGCTATGTTGACGGCACCAAGCCGATTTTTGATGCCGCGATGGAAGCCGCAAAAAAGATTTTTTCCGAATACAACGTGACGCTTCCGGCCAATCCGCTGACAATCGAGTCCATCCAGAAAGCGCTGGATGAAATGCAGGCGCTGAATGAGGCGCTGGGTAAAGCGCTGCGGGCCGAGCTCGAAAAGTTTGAGGGCGAGGACGTCTTTAAACAGCAGCTGGTCAACCAGATTAACAGCGCGGTTCAGTATGGCCGCGATGGTTTCCAGGGCTACCGGACGATTTGGCAAAATGTCCAGACCATGCTGACCCACCATGATATTAAGTATGCGATTGATGGAAAGGAAGTCCGGGTGACGCGGGCGGAGCTGGATGCTTTCTCGAACCGTCTTCCTTATGATGTTGCCAATCTTTTCCGTTATCCCGGCGTGAAAGCGGAGATCGATGAAGAATCGCTGGGCGGGTTGATTCCTCAGAGCCTTTACAATGCATTGGGCTATTTCAGCCTGCAGAACCCGGTGACGGATACGGCCGAGGGCGCGATTTCTCCGTTTTCCTATCCGGCCAAACGTTTTCAACTGCTGGAACTCTTTTTGAACACATGGCAGGAAGTCATGAAAGAAGACGGTACGGTGGATTTTGACCGGCTCCGCTTCCGCCTATTGATCAGTTATGAACTGGAACTGGAACTCGGCAAAGCCGAAGAGTATCTGAAAAATCAGGCAGCCGAAATCCTGGCCTATGCGGATCAGGAAATCTTTACGGTCGAGGACTACGCGGCCATGAAGGCGCAGCTGGAAGCCGTGAAGAAGGAATTGAATGAACGGTTTTCGCCGCGCCTCAAGGATGTCATTTATGACACGCAGAATGAAGTGACCTCGCGGGTCCAGGCGCGTTATCAGGATCTGGTGAATGCGTTTGATACCGTACTCAAGGCCGTGATGGTAACGGTTGAACTTGAGGATGGAACCACGGTTACGATTGATCCGCGCAAGTTCCAAACCGAAGTGCTGGACAAAGTGCTGGATGCCACGGCGATCCGCTCCGGCGCTCATTTTACGCGCAGTGCTTATGAACGCCTGAATGGCATCGATGATGCCCTGCTGAAGACGCTGCTTTCACCGGATGATATCCACCGGCTGAAGACGGTCAATTTTAATTATTATTCGAGCTATTATGTGTCTTCCCAGATTGCCCGGGAAGAAATCCTTTTTTCGCTGATTCCGGAGCTGGTGCGGAAATCGAAAACCGCGGATTTCGAAACGCTCCAGGAGGCTCTGATTCACGGCATCGAGATTCCGGTCGAGATCGGAAAAAGCCTCGAAACCGAAATCCAGAATGTGATTCACAGTCTCAGCAAGGAAGCGCTGTATCAGGTCAAGAATCTGGCGATCAATTCGCTCGAAGATCTGCAGAAACTTCGCACCATCGTGAAAAGTTATCATGCGGATCTGAGCCGGCAGTTGAGCCGCTTTTTCCCGTTTCTCTCATTTGAAGATCAGTCCCGCGTCGAATCCATGGTCAACTACTGGTATTCCGGCCGCCCGGAGAATCTGGGAGCCGTTGCCAGCGCCTTTAATCAAAAAGTCAATGGCATCAGCCATCTGGAGATCAGCGGCGTTCGTGTGCCCGTTTCCCAGATTCTGAACATTCCGGGTTTCCCGCAGAATAAAACGTTTGATGCGGGACTTTTCCCCGGCGTGACCGCAGAAGATGCAGCGGCCGCCGAAACCCAGATTCAGTCCCAGAATTACCTCAATTTCACGTTTGGAATCCGCAGCAGCATCTGGGACAACAGTTCTTTTACCCGCTTCGGCCGAATTGAAGTGGCGGCTAATATCGTGAAGCGTCTGATTGAAAGCGGCGAAGCCCCGGGTGTTTTCTTTGACAATGCGGACGGAAAAACAGAAGTCGACCCGGAAGCCTTCCGCAAACACATCAAGGGCGTGGATGCCATGCAGAAGGCCCTGATCGAGGAAACCCGCCGGCTGGCGCAGGAAGCGGCCGCGGAACTCGAGGCGATGAAGCAAAATGTTTATACGATTGAAGACATTGAAGCCCTGCATCAGAAAGTGCTGGATCTTCGGGCGCGGCTCCTGAAGCTGCTGGAAGAGAAGGCGGCCCGGCATGAACGCCGGGATGTCATTGAAGTCGAAAATGCGGTCAGTATCGTTTATCAGGAAGAACTCTTCGATAAGTTTGTCGACATGGTCGGTGAGGCGGACCTGGTGATTGTCGTAGACGATAAAAAAGTGATCGTTCCGGCCAAAGCGATAACCGAGGCCCTGATCGATAAACTGAAAGAAACGGTCGGTGACGATATCGCCGCTCATCATTTTGCAACCTTCTATGGGGTTGGGGTCGATGACGTGCGCCGGGCGCACAAACTGGAAAATTATCTCGGCGAGCAGATGGTGATCCTGCCCCGGAACTCCGAGTATGTCCAGATTGTGTCCCAGCTTTCCGAACTGGGGTACATGCAGCTGGCCTCGGCACTGGTCAAGCGGTATGCCGAGGACGTGATTGTGGACGGGGAAGTGGACGTGGCCCTTCTCGTGGAACTCGTAGCCGACAAGGACCGTGCTGTCACGAAGGTGAAAGAAGATGCCAAGGCCCTGATCGCACGGAGTCTCGAAGAATTGAAAGCCATTGCCGGTGATGCGATGGATCTGAAAGCCCTGGAAAAATTCGCCGGGCTGATGGACAGCACCAAAGGACGCCTGGTTTCCATGATGAACGATTTTCTGAGCGGCAACAGCGATGACGCGCTGGTGGCCGAACTGGAAACCCTGGTTCAGGATCTCTACAGCGAGCTGAAAACCAGCCGCGACGCCATTCTTGAAAGCGTGCCGTTTGTCTATGAAGTGGACGGACGCAAGACTTCGTTCAAATTGAATGCGGAGACGGTGGAGCGTTTCGTCGAAGCAATCGGCGGCTGGCTGGCGGCCAATCCCGGCGTCGTGATTCAGCCTATCCTTAATCCGATCCGGATCGAACCGGTTTATTATGAAAAATTTTCTACAGCCGTTTCTCTTGAAACGCGGGAAATCATGAGCGATACGCTCGTGGATGTTACGTACGAGCGGCGTCCGATCCAACGGCCGATCGGCGGCATCTGGCTGCCGTATCCCGATCCGGCCAGTTATAACCCGTCTCATCATCCCACGGAATTCGGTCTCGCTGTCCTGATGGCGCGCCTGGCCGTGAAATACGCGGAATTCGCCGTGGATGAAGAAGGTTTTAATCTGGATCTGTTCCTGAAAGAACTGCAGGCGACGGATCAGAGCCGCGCCGAACGCCGTCTGGATGCCCTGCTGGAGCGGGAACTGCCCGGCATGCGGAAGTTCATCGATTCGCTGCGGGAAGAAGACGGGGCGCTTCCGGTCGACAAACTGGAAGAAATTAATGAAAAATTCATTGCGCTCAAAGCCCGCGTGGAATCCCTGGGCCAGGAAGCCAACAACAAGGCCCAGAGTGTGTGGGGCGAGTTCATGAAGGTGTATGAAACCATTTTTGAATCGGCGCTCAGTGCGGACGTCAACGGCGTACGCGTGACATTTGAGCCGAAGGAGCTGAACGACATTCTGATGACGCTTCACCGGGAAGGCAAGCTGGATGCCGGCCTGATGAAAAAGTTCAATGAAATGATCTCGAACGGAGAAAACAGCTGGGATTATGACAGCTTCCGGTATTTGCGTTATTACCGCATCTGGCACCATTACAGCTTCGGCACCATTTCACGTGAAATTTCCGTGCTGCCGGATGAATCGCTGGACGAGGTCGATCAGAAAGGTAGCTTGACGCTGGGCGATTTGTCGCGCCTGCCCGGCATCGCCGCGAAGGATCTGAACGGACTCGATGTGGTGGAAAAAGACCACCGGCTGAAGCTTTCTCCGGTGGATCCGGTCAAACTCATGGGACTGCTTGATATGCGCACTCTCGCGCCGGGCAGCGGCGTGGACGCAGGCGGGATGATGCGTTCCTCAGCCAGTGCGGACACCCTGGCGATGAGCAGCAGTATGGAAACGGTGAGTGCAAGCCTGTCGGTTAAAGCCGACCTGATTTATCTGCCCGAAGGCGGCGAGCTGGGCTGGAAGTCATTCCGGTTCGTGACGTTTAAACTGATTCCGGCCATGCTGGAAGCCATGGATGAGAACGTCATTGAAGACGGAAAAGTAAATGCCGAGTATTTCCGTCTCGCTTTGCAGGGTCTTCCGGTTCCCGGAATTAAGGAAACGAAGGAAGCGGGCCAGCGTCTTTTTGATGAAACGGTCCAACGCGTTGAAGAACGCATTGCCGCGCTGGAAGCCGATATCGCCCGCCTCGAATCCCGGCTGGCGGAAACCAAAGAAACCGATGCCGCTTTGAAAGAACTCAAGAACGATATTCTTGCGGTTCAGGAAAAGCTGCTTGCGCTGGTGGAAGCGCATCCGGATGCGGAGCTGGAAAAGTTCAGCGCGTATATGGAGGTTCTGGTGAATGCCGCGGCCGAAGAAATTCAGCCCTGGGACGCCTGGCGTGCCAGCGTGAAGAGCCTGATGGAATCCCTGCGGGATGAAATCGCCCAGAACCGCGAGGGCATGAAGGAAATGAAATCCATTCTGGGAGAATTGCTTCAGACCGACGATGCCGATGAGGCTGAAAAGCTGTTCGGTATTCTGAAAGAGAAGAGCGCAGGCCTGCCGGTCGCCATTTACCGCCTGATGGGCGAATTGCCGCAGCCGGATGCCGGTCTGCTGCGCCTGACGGTGCGCGATATCCTGGCCAAGGCCAACCAGAATTACTGGGAAGCCGTGATGCAGGTCGAGCAGTCGGCGGAAGTCCGCAAGCTGGTGCAGGAAGCCCGCCAGAAGATTTTTGAATACCTGTACGGCGGCTGGAAAGCCGTTCAAAAGGATGACGGCACATTTGAAATGACCAAGGAAGGGCAAACCATTGTATCGGATGCTTCCGGCCGGGTCATGATCGAAGGCATGGCCGCCGAAATCAAGATGGATGAAGCCGGCCTGATTTACTGGTATCCCATCATGAAGCTCGAGGATATCCGTCTGCCTTTTGCTTCTTCGCATTATGCCCAGTATCAGGATAACAGCCCCTGGCTGCCGTCCGCGATGGGCAGCGGTTCTCTGACTTTCCAGATCAGCTCGCGCGGCATCAACCGTACGATTCAGGTGTCGATTATGAACGGGCAACTGAACGTGACGCGCGATGAACGCCGCAACGGCCGCGACCAGATTGTCGAAGCCCATGCGTTCAGCTACCACCGGAACGGACAACTGTCCTGGGAAAGCCACGACTGGAATCAACACAACAAACACGGTCAACCGACCAGCTCGAAAAACACCTGGAAGAATTATGATGAAAACGGAAAAGTGACGTACGACAACAGCCGGGTGACGGAATGGGTCTACGGAAAAGACGGCAAGCTTGTGGCCGAAAAGATGACAACCTTCAACGGGCAGGGTGTGGCCACGAACAAAAGCGTGACCGAATACATCCGGGATGAAGAAGGGCGGGATGTGGGAAATACCCGCACGTCGGAAACCTTTGATGAAAAGGGCAATCTCACCAACACGCATCAGAACACGACCCGGAAGTCCTTTGACGCCGCCGGGCGTGTGATCGAAGAATTGCAGATCAATGAAAGTCACTATGTCTCCACCGGTTCCACAACCCAGTATATCTACCGCACGTCCTATGAGTTTGATGCGGACGGAAATCTGGTCAAGGAATCGACCGAAAACAAATCGGTGACCGACAAGGTCGAAAAATGGAAGAACACGACGACCAAGACTTACGGTTATGACGAGGCGGGCAACCGCGTGCGGGAAATTCATGACCGTGACGGAAAGAAAGAACGCGAAGTCAGCCGCACGTTTGATGCCGACGGCAATTTGTTGAAAGAAAGAAACCTGTACTTCAATAATGGCGTGATTCGCCAGATTCAGGTGCTGGACGTCGATACGGCCGACGGTCAGCGTTCGGAAAAGCAGACGACCGAATCATTCAACGCGGACGGCAAGAAAATATCCGAAATGGTAAAAGAAGAGATCTTCGACGGCGGTAAACTTGTCCGCCGTTCGACCTTCTCTTATGACATCGGTAAAGA
>CAZGID010000098.1:0-9177 GCA_964526065.1 uncultured bacterium | reverse complement strand
AGCAAGCCTCTCTGGAAGCCCGGCTTTTTTCGGATATGCCGTTTGAAGGCATTCATTTGACGAATGTTTCAATGGAGCTGAACGCCGAGGCCTTCGGCAGCGGTGTGCAGCAGATTGATTTTACGGGCACGGTGGTTAACGGAAACGGCACTTTGTCGGGGGTGCTGACGACCGGAGGAAATCTTTCCTCGGCGTGGGATTGGCAGACCAGCAGCATTCAGGGCGACATTCGTTTTCAGGAGGTTGCCTTGACGGCTTTGCAGTCTGCAGGCTGGCTTCAGCTTCCGGTGCAGCTGAAAGGGGGACTGCTGAGCGGACAATTTTCACTGACGAAAGAAAAGGAGAGTGAAGATTTATCCTCCTCGGGAAAATTTTCATTGTCAGGATTTAATTATGAAATGACCACCGAAGGGGGAACCAAAGAAGCGCGGCCGATGGATCTGACAGCTGACGTTTCGGTTGCCTGGAATCCGGTCACGGAAGAATTTGAATTGCAGAATCTGAATCTTAAACTTCCGACGGGAAGCCTCGAAGGTCACGGTACACTGTACTGGGGCGCCGGAGAAATTCAGGAAATGCGGTTTTCCGCTTATGACATTCAGCTTGAAGAAATTCCTCATTACTGGATCCCTTTGCGCGACATGGTGCCTCTCCATTTCGGTTTCTCCGGACCCAGCGATTGGGACGTGACACTGAGCGGAACCTGGGATCATTTGATCATTCATGCCAATGCGGATTTGACGGAATCCATTCTCACTTATGCCCGCTTTTTTTCAAAGCCGCGTGAAACGCCGATGAGTTTCAGTTCGGATTCCTTAGTGAAGCAGGGAAGTATGCTGGAGACAAATTTCTCCCTGCGTATTCTTGATGCTCTGGCCAAAGGGGCGATGCGGGAAATGAATCTGGCCACCGGAGAAGGGCAGTTGAATGTTATTACCAATAAATTCCAGATCGCACCATTCCGGAACCTGGTGCTGCCGCTTCAGGGATATGATGTTGAAGGCGATGTCAAAATACTGGCAAACTGGAAAGGGAATCTTCTGGATTTGCCGGAAACCGAGCAAGTGTTCAACGTCACGGTTGAAAGAGGCAGTATGAAAGCGCCGGACAGTCCGTCGCTTCAGGATATTCATTTGATCCTGGACTACGGGGCGCTTGAATTTTCCATCCCCAGTGCGTCTTTCATTGTGGGGGACTCTTCGGTGCAGTTTTCCCTGTCCTATTATCATCCGACGGAAAATCCGCCGGTGAAGCTGAGTTTGAAATCGCAGCGTCTGGAGCCGGCTGTTTTGCTGGAGGCGGTTGAAAAACCTGTGCTGGAATGGCTTCCGCCCGCGGCAGGAACAGCTCTCAATGTGCTGCGTGATGGCGTGACGGCGCTGTTTCCCTCGGGAGAATATTTGCGCAACCTTCAGTTAAAGGTGCAGCGCGAAGAAAATGTATGGAAAGTCGAACAGTGCAGTTTGGATGCGTTTAACGGTCAGCTGTCATTGAAGGGAACGGCGGAAGTTCAGAGTGAGAATCTGGCTTTGGCGGGACAGGCTCAGATTGAACGATGGAGTCTGGAAGAGATGCTGACTAAAGCAAAAATTGAACTTCCGATTCAGAAGGGAAATCTTTTTGCGAGCCTCGATTTCCAAGCTTTATCGCCTCTCGAGGATTTGGTTCAGGCGGATGTGCAGGGAAGCGGCATGATCCTGGTGACCGAAGGCGCTTTTACCGAGCTGAATTTTATCGGGACGGCCGGCCGCATCTCCCGGTTTGACTCGATTGCCGTTGAAACGGAAGAAGGCAGTGCGTTTGATGATCTGAGATCCGCATTTTCTTTATCAGGCGGCAAACTGCTGATGGAGAATCTTTTGCTGGTCGCGGATGATTTCACCGCTCAGGCAGCGGGCGAAGCGAGCCTGGAGGGATTACTGAATTACAGGGTGGATGTTTTCTTGAGTCCGGACTTAACCCGGAAATTGAGGGATACACTGCAATTACCGGGGCCGGAGGGAGAACGGTTTGGTCCCATTCCCATGTTGTTGACCGGAACACTGCAGAACCCGGAATTGAGACCCGACCCGGCGGGTTTACCGGCAGTTCAGGAAAATCTTGATCAACCGAAACAGAATCAGGCGCCCGATAACGAAGCTCAGTCCAGCTTGCGTAATTTTCTTCCAGAAAGCGCTGTTTTGGGTTCCGGCAAACAGTCGTAACGAATTTTCCGGATTAAAAGACGGGCCGCCTTTTCTTCTGCATCCCGGCGCGAACGGCCGCATGCCGTTGCCTGACGACGGCCTGCTTTAACCGTCACCCGGCAGCCGCTTCCCAGTTCTTTCATTTGATAAACGGGCAGTTTGCGCCAGCGTTTCTGACTGATTTCCTGCAGAGTGCTTTTGGGGTTGGGGTTCAGCCGGAAGAGCCGTTTGAGATTCATGTAGGGGCCGAAGTGCAGAAGAATGAAGCCTCGTGCTTCTTTCAATCCGCGGTCGAAATAAATGGCGGCCAGAAACGATTCCAGGGCGTCGGCCAGGATACGATTTTTGGTTTCAAGCGGCAGGGCTTTTAATTGCCGGTCTACCAGCAGATGCCGGTGCAGGCCCAATTCGCGAGCGATCCGGGCGAGAATTTTACGAGAGACCAGGATGGACCGGATGCGGGTCAGGAGTCCTTCATCCGCTTCGGGAAAACCGTCATAAATCGCGCGGCATATGACGTAGTTGAGGATGGCATCTCCGAAAAATTCAAGGCGTTCAAAGTCTTCCAGCCCCGTCAAACCCGCTTCATTGCGATACGAGGGATGTGTTAACGCAGAATGAGCCCAGCGGGAATCCCGGAAGGAAATTCCGAGAAAATCATGACTGGCGGCGGTCTTTCGGGGGGAGCGGCGCGCTGTCATAGGTTCAAAAGTCGGAAAAACATCGTAACCCCTCAAATTGACAAAAGATATGAGCATTTCTATAATACCGGATTCCCCCCGGGAGGAAAAGAGGATCTTATTCTGAAATGAATTGTGCAATTATTGGAGCGACCGGTTATACCGGCATGGAGCTGGCGAAGATTTTGTTGCGCCACTCGGAAGTCAAATTAACGCATCTGACCACGCGGCAGGAGAAGCCCGTGGCGCTCCGTTCTTTGATTCCGCAGTTGCCGAAGGAAATTACGCTGGAAGTGGCAGCGCATTCACCGGCCGAAATCAAACGCCGCGCGGATGTTGTCTTTATTTGCCTGCCGCATACAGAAGCGGCAAAGACAGCGGCGGAGTTTTATCGCGCCGGAAAAATTGTTATCGATTTGTCGGCCGATTACCGGCTGAAAAAAGCAAAGGACTATGAGGCTGCCTACGGCATCCGGCATCCCGAGCCCGCACTGCTGCGCGAATCGGTTTATGGCATGACGGAACTTTTCCGGGAAAAAATCCGGAAAGCCGGATTGATTGCCAATCCCGGATGTTATCCGACCGGAGCGACGCTCGGTCTGGCGCCGCTTCTGAAACGCCATTTGATTCAGCCCGAATTGATTATCGATTCCAAATCCGGAATCAGCGGTGCCGGGAAAAAGCTGACGGCTTCGTCCATGTTCGGAGAAATGGACGGGAATTTTTATGCCTATAAGGTTAACCGGCATCAGCATGCACCGGAAATGAAGCAGACCATGGAAACATTAGGCGGACGCAAGGTGTCACTGACCTTTGTGCCGCATGTGCTTCCCGTTTTTCGAGGCATTCTTTCTGTGATGTACCTTCAAAAAAAGCCAGGAGTGACGGCGCGGCAGATCGCCAAGGCTTATGAAGAAGATTACGGCGTCGAACCGTTTGTGCGGTTCCTTGGTGAAAACAAATTTCCGGCGCTGAAAGATGTCCAACTGACAAACTTTTGTGATATTGGCTTTACACTGGATGCGCGCAGTGGACGGCTGATCGTGATTTCGGCCATTGATAATCTTGTAAAAGGGGCTGCCGGTCAGGCAGTACAAAACATGAACGTCAGGTGCAGTTTTCCTGAAGAGGAGGGACTCCGGTCGTGAAAAAAACAGCATGGGAAAAGCGTTCCGGAGGGAGCGTTACAACACCGCTTGGTTTTCGGGCAACGGGAATGCACTGCGGCATCAAGAAGCGGCACCAGGCGTATGATTGCGCCCTGATTGTTTCGGACGTTCCGGCGGTCGGAGCGGGTACTTTTACAACGAACCGCGTAAAAGCCTGGCCGGTACTGCATTCCATGAAAGCCGTGGCCGAGCATCATCACCGCGCGATTCTGGCTTCAAGCGGCAATGCAAATTGCGTGAATGGACCGAAGGGCAAGGAAGCCGTGACGGAATGTGTGCAGGCGACAGCGCAGGCGCTGGGAATTAATACCGGTGAAGTTCTGATTGCCCAGACCGGACTGATCGGGGCGCCGTTTCCGATCAGCCGCTTCAAGCGGGCGATTCCGGATTTGATCAAGAGCTTGTCCCGGAAAGGGGGGCATGCCGCCGCAAAAGGCATTTTGACGACGGACCGCAGTCCCAAAGAAATAGCCCTTTCCTTTACTCTCGGCGGCAAGAAGGTTTCGATTGGTGCGATTTCTAAGGGGGCCGGAATGGTGCACCCCAATATGGCGACCATGCTTTGTTTTATTACAACCGATGCAGCTATTACAAAACCACTTTTGAAGCGGGCCGTACGGCATGCGACCGACGATACCTTTAATCAGATTGCCATCGACAATGATATGAGCACGAACGACACGGTGTTCATTCTCGCGAATGGAGCCGCCGGCAATCCGGTGATTCAGAAAGTGGATAAGGATTACCGGCTTTTCCGGGAAGCGCTTGAAGAAGTTTGCCGCCAGATGGCCATGGCAATGGTTCATGACGGGGAGGGCGTTACCCACATTTGCACGCTGCAGGTCAGCGGCGCGCGCAATCCCACGCAGGCGGAACGCGCGGCCCGGCACATCGCAAATTCGATGCTGGTCAAAACCATGATGGCCGGCGCGGACCCGAATTGGGGCCGCATCGTGGCGGCGGTCGGGGCAAGCGGCGTTGATTTCAAATACGATCAGTTGAACGTGATTTTCGGCGATGTGCCGGTGGTGCATCACGGTAAACTGCGGGCCAGTAATCTACCCAAGGCAAGACGTGTTTTGCAGAAAAAGGTTTATACCATCCAGGTGCATCTGGGTGTCGGGCACGGGCGGACCGAATTCATCACGTCCGATTTGACGGCGGATTACGTCAAAATCAATTCGGCTTACAGCTAATCGGCCGGGAAGGAACAGGAGAGTTGGAACTGATGCAGGAGATTGTGGACAAAGCAGGCGTGCTGATTGAAGCATTGCCTTATATCAAAAAGTTCAGAGGCCGGGAAATTCTGATCAAGTACGGCGGCGCCGCGATGGTCTATGAAGATATCCGGCACAATGTGCTGCATGACCTGGTCTGGATGAATTATGTGGGGATCAAACCCATCCTGATTCATGGTGGCGGCCACTGGATCACCGAGAACTTCAAAAAAGCGGGGATTGAAAGCCGCTTTGTGGACGGTCTGCGGGTCACGGATAAAAAAGCCATTAACATTGTGGTCGAAACGCTGCGGGAACTGAACCAGGGCATTGTGGCGGATATCAACCGGTTCGGCGCCCAGGCCGTCGGCCTTTCGGGGCACGAAGCCGGCATTCTGCATGTGCAGAAGAAAAAGGCCAGCGAAGACATCGGTTATGTGGGCGATGTGGTTCGCGTGAATATCGATCCGATCCGGAAATTGACGGACCAGAACATCATTCCCGTGATTTTCGGAATTGGAACGGATGATGCCGGCAATGCCTACAATATCAACGCGGATGAAGCGGCCGCCAAGATCGCGGCAGCTATGAATGTCCAGAAAATCATGGTGCTGACGAATGTGCACGGCATTCTTCGCAATCCGGCGGATCCCGAATCGCTGATTTCCTCACTTCATTTAAAAGACGTGCAGGATCTGATCGACCAGAAAGTGATTTCCGGCGGCATGATTCCTAAAGTCAAAGCGGGGATCACCGCACTTCAGGGCGGCGTCCGGAAAGCGCACATTGTTGACGGCCGTATTCCTCATTCCCTTCTTCTCGAAATCTTTACCGATAAAGGTATCGGTACCGAAATCCTGGTCTGATCATGAAAAATCGAGACATTCAAAAAATCTACGGAGAATATATTCTTCCCACTTACCGGCAATTTCCGGTTTGTCTTGTGAAAGGCAAAGGCTCCCGGGTCTGGGATTTGCACGGTAAAGAGTATCTTGACCTGTTTCCCGGTTGGGCGGTCTCGGGGCTCGGGCATTGTCATCCGGAAGTGGTGAATGCGATCCGGAATCAGGCCCGCAAAATCATCCATATTCCGAATCATTTTCTGAATCTGAAACAGGCGCAGCTGGCACGGGAACTGGTTAAGGCGAGTTTTCCGGCGCAGGTTTTCTTCTGCAACAGCGGTGCGGAAGCCACCGATGCGGCCATCAAGTTCGCCCGCAAATACGGCAAGCCCCGCGGCCGCTATGAAATCATTACCATGAAACAGTCTTTTCATGGACGTACCCTCGCGGCCACCGCGGCCACCGGCCAGGGAAAAATCCAGAACGGTTATGAACCGCTGCCGGAAGGGTTTCAGTATGCGGATTTCAATGACCTCGAGTCAGTCGAACGCCGTATTAACGGTAAAACGGTGGCGGTTTTTCTTGAACCGGTCCTCGGCGAAGGCGGCGTGCATGTGGCGACCAAGGAATTTATGCAGGGATTGCGTAAACTTTGCGACCGGCACGATCTGCTTTTGATTCTCGATGAAGTGCAGACCGGAATGGGCCGGACCGGTAAATTATTTGCCTTCCAGCATTACAGCATTACGCCCGATCTCATGACCCTGGCCAAATCACTTGGCAGCGGAGTGCCCATCGGCGCGCTTGTGGTCAATAAGCGGGTGGTTCGGGATGTGTTTAATCCGGGCAGCCATGGCTCGACTTATGGCGGCAATCCGCTCGTTGCAAGCGCTGCTTTGGCGGTTCTGCAAACCATCCGCAAGGAAAAGATTTTGACGAATGTCGTCCAGATGGGGAATTACCTGGAATCCAGACTCGAAGAACTCAAGAGCCGGCATCCGATCATCCGGCAGATTCGGGGCATTGGATTGATGCGGGCCGTCGAATTGACGCAGCCGGGAGCGCCGCTGGTAGAAAAGGCGCTCGAAAAGGGACTGCTCATTAATTGCACCCAGGAGACCACGATCCGGATTCTTCCGGCCATGACGATCAAACGCAAAGAAATCGACAAGGCCATGAAACTGTTTGAAGAAGTTCTTGCGGAAGCGGAAGCTGAAAAATGAGTTCTCTGGTTTCCATTGAAGATTTGAAACGCCAGGAAATCCTGCGGATTTTCGATCTTGCCCGAAAAATCAAAGCGCATCCGCGGCATTTTCGCAATGGTCTGGAAGGCGAGAAAATCGGATTGATTTTCGAGAAGCCCTCTACCCGCACGCGCATTTCGTTTGAAGCCGGTATTTTTGATCTGGGCGGCGGCGTCATTTATTTTGGCGCCGAAGACATGAAACTCGGCGTGCGAGAAGAAATTCGCGATGTGGCCCGTGTCATGAGCCGCTATCTCTCAGCCGTGGTCATGCGGACCTTCCGGCATGAAACCATCACGCGGTTCCGGGACTTCTTTGACCGGCCGGTTATCAATGGGCTCAGCGATCTGGAGCATCCCTGTCAGGCGCTTGCCGATTTTTTTACCATCCGTGAATTTTTGCCCGCATCGCGCGGCAAGAAAAAGACTCCGCTGGTTTCCTTTGTCGGAGATGGAAATAATGTCCTGAATTCACTGCTGCTGACGGCCGCAAAATTGGGAATTCATATGAACTATGCGACGCCGGCCAAGCATGAACCAACAGCCGCTGTTCTTCGTAAAGTGAAGGCCATCGCGCAGGAAAGCGGGGCGCAGATTGCGGGGTTTCATGACCCGGTCAAAGCAGTTCAGAGTGCGGATGCGGTTTATACCGATGTGTGGATCAGCATGGGGCAGGAGAAACAGCGGCAGCAGAAGATCAAGGCCTTCAAGAAAATGCAGGTGAACCGGCAATTGATGGCCCATGCGTCCAAAAAAGCGCTCGTGCTGCACTGTCTTCCCGCTCACCGGGGTGAAGAAATTACGAACGATGTGCTGGAAGGCCCGCAGTCGATTGTTTTTGATCAGGCGGAGAACCGGCTTCATATTCAGAAAGCGGTCTTATTGCATTTATTTTCCAAATCTAAAGGAGCTCGAACATGAGTCAGAAAGTTGTTTTGGCATATTCCGGAGGACTGGATACCTCGTGTGCGGTGAAATGGCTGAAGGACCGCTACGGCGTTGAAGTCGTATGTTTTTCCGCTTTTATTGGTGAGGTGCCGGATAAGGCCAAGCTTCGCAAGCGCGCGTCTGCCGCCGGAGCCATCAAGTCCTACATTCTGGATCTGAAGAAGGAATTTGCGCAGGACTACATTCTTCCGAGCCTTTTTGCCGGAGCGCGTTATGAGGGCGGTTATCCGCTGGCGACGGCACTGGGACGTCCGCTGATTGCAAAACATCTTGTTGATATTGCACGCAAGGAAAAGGCGGCCTTTATTGCGCACGGATGCACCGGCAAAGGCAATGATCAGGTGCGTCTGGAAGTGGGAGCTAAAACGTTGAATCCTAAAATCCGGATTCTGGCGCCGCTGCGGGAATGGGAATTTCAGACCCGCGAAGAAGAAATTGATTATGCGCGTACCCACGGGATTCCGGTGGATGCGACCAAGAAGAGCCCGTATTCGATTGATAAAAACATCTGGGGGATCGCGATTGAGGGCGGCGTGCTTGAAGATCCGGCCGAAGAGGCGCCTGAAGAAGCCTATGTGATGACCCGTGCGGCCGGCAAGGCGCCGAAGAAGCCGCGGTATGTGACGGTGGAATTCGAAAACGGCGTGCCCGTGAAACTCGACGGAGTTCGCAAGACGCTGGTTTCCATCATTGAAACCTTGAACCGGGTGGCCGGGCAGTATGGCGTCGGCCGTTTTGATCAGGTGGAAAACCGGCTGGTGGGCATCAAGACGCGCGAAGTTTATGAGGCGCCGGGCGCCGAAGTGCTGCTCAAGGCACATGCCGAACTGGAAAATCTGGTGATGGACCGCGAATATCTGCGCTTCAAGTCCGTTTTGTCGCACCGGTATTC
>CAZGID010000097.1:0-9234 GCA_964526065.1 uncultured bacterium | reverse complement strand
CTCGCAAGAATGTATTTCCATTACGTAATAGATCCGACTTTTTAAAGTATAGATAGTTTTTTAAACCCCAATCTCGATATTCGGATCCCTGTTTCTCCTCAATGATCTGCGCAAGATTCCCGCCGTTGGTCAAAGCTGCTTCCAACATCTCGAGCTCTTCAAGATCCCACAATTGCAAATCACACCAAAAGAGCTCTTTAAAACCAGCATTATGAATCATTTTCTTATATCGATTTATAATTTGAGGCAAAACAGGCAGGCCCATTTGAGTTACTATTACTGGATAAATCTTCATCGAAGGCTTAATATTTACGCCTAAATCAATCTTGCCTTTTAGAAATGCATCAATTGCGCCATTCAACTGTATAATTTTCCCTTTAGAACGTCCCGGGGTACTGAACAATATTGATTGAACCTCCTTTTCAAGCGCATTTAAATCACCGCTCATAATCGTATTGTATCTGAGCGCCTTCGTTGTAACTTCAATAAAGAAAACCGAATCCGGACAAACAACAATCAAATCGACATTTCCAGTGTTATCCCCGCGCAATTCAGAGAAAACTCTTTTGACAGCCGGCGGATAAATCCGGTGGAATAAATCATCAACGTACATTTCAATGCATCTACCCACGAATAAATTCAAGGAATTCCGCTCTCTTTTAAACTTTTCCTTTAAAATTCCTCGCGCCCCTTTTTCTTTCCGCACTAAATGTTCGATAATTTGCCCGTGCACCCCGAACGTCATCTTTTCTTCTAAAAACTGTTTGTCGATCAAATAAAATTGATCCGCAGATTGCTTGAAAAGCGGCTTACTCCAGAAGCATTGGTACGAAAAGAAAGATTCGACGCCTTCACTCCCATTCTTGCGAATATCATTCTTAAACATCAGCTTGCTCGAAGCGAATGCGCGAAATACTAGCGCTACTTGAAAAAGAGCTTTACGTTTAAGATTCTTAAAGAATTTTTTACCTATTAAAAATTCAGCCGGATTCACCCGAACCGACTCTCTAGCATTTAAATAATGGGCGTTTATACCAAAGCCAAAGGCCATAAAGTAATCAAGCTCCAAACCCGTAATATTTTTAAATGCTCTCGTTATGTCAAATCTTTGACTTGGGGCAATACGCTGCGCAACCTCAAAATAAAGCGTCCAATATCGTGTCAGAGTGTACCGAAACTGTTGTGAACTATTAAAATATAAATTGCGAATAATGCTTCCAAATAAAGCGACATCCCTCTCTTCTTGAGTTTTTGCTATCTCAATTGCTTCGTTGGTTTCTTTTTCGGTGAAATCAGTAATTCGAAAGAGCATCCTTGCAAATGCTTGGACATCACTTTTTACAATTGTCTTTCCTTTTCTGAAATCATTGTAAAAAACATTCAACTTCATCAACCCTAAAACTTGTTGCCTAAAAAATATTTTTCTTTTCTTGGCATACAATATATGGAGACGTGTGTTTTCGATACTCAGTGCGGGAAATATTTCATCAATTAATTCTCTTTGAAGCACATCGTGTTTTCGATAACCTTCACTCAAAAAATAGTTCAATTTCGCCAGTGATTGCATCAAATCACGAAAATCAAACGTTTTAATTTCTTTAATCAAGATGTCAAATGAGTTTTCTTCGTATGCAGTACCTCCGTAAATTTCAGCATATTCAACATACGTCCCAATATTTCTATCCAACGGGTTTTCCGAGTAACTAGCGATAAGATCTTTTGGAATAAATAAACCGGCAGGGGTTTTTACAAAGTCACGCAGAGGAGAATGGGGCAATTCACCCATGACAACGCACTTGCAGTTGAGCTTTTAAAGACAACATAATTTAGGAAACTGTAATGGCGCGGCTTCGCTGACACTGATCATTTTCTTCAAGAAGTATTAACCCATCGGACTAGCCCGGTATGGACCAGGTAGAGAATGGTCGGGGCGAGAGGATTTGAACCTCCGACTCCACGCACCCCAAGCGTGTGCGCTATCCAGGCTGCGCTACGCCCCGACTAAACAGGCAAGACTTAAAGAAACGTCTCGTAAAAAAAGCAGAATAAATGCGGTAAGTCCAACAAAGATAGCAAATTATGTCTTAAAAGGGAACAGAAAATTAGTCCCAGTCGTCTTCGAAGACGTCGTCCCCTTCTTCGGCGGCGGGGGCCGGGGCGGGTTTGGGCTTTTGGGGCGCCGCGGGACCTTTTTTGGCGCGCGGATTCCACTGCAATTCTTTGGGCAGGTTCTGCTGGAAGCGGCGGGCGTCGTCGGTCATGGTGATGTTGCCGAACATCACCCACCCGTCGGTCTGGCCCGAGGCGAGAAGTTTTTCCATCAGTTCATCCATGTCGCGGCGGCGGAAGCGGTATTTGAATCCGGTGCGGCCCGTGAGGCGGTAGTAAAACGGCGTCGTGGGCACGCCTTCCTGCGTGAGCGGATCAAAGGCATGCAGGATGCCGTAGCGTTCCACCAGCGGGCGGATGTGTTCGGGCGTCCAGGCCTCGCCGCGGACTTCAAGCGCCAGCTTGCAGGGCGGGCGCGGGATTTTGGCGAAGAAGTGATCCAGGCGCCGCAGGTTCTGGGCATCGGGCCCGAAACTGGGCGGGCACTGAAACACCACCACTTTGGCGCCGAGCTTGGCGGCGAAGGCGGCCGTCTGCTGCCAGGCGGCGGCGATGTAGCGGTTGTCTTTGAAGCTGCCGTAATGCACCATCCGCGCGGGCGGCGGCGCGTTCTTGAGCCGCCGGTACGTGGGGCTGGAATCTTCGTGCGTGATGATTTGCGGCGCTTTGAGGGCGAACTGGAAATGCTTGGGCATTTCGTTGCGCCATTTCTGGGCGTGGCTGAGATTGGGAAGATTGTAGAAGGTCTCCTGGATCTCGACGCCGTGAAAGCGCTGGGCGTAGTCGCGGTGTTTGCCGCCGTATCCGGCGCAGCCGACGAGAATCACAAAGAACTCCGGGAAAGCGTTTTTGAAAACATGGGAGCAATTTTCACCCGGACGGCGGAATTTTGCAAGGATTAAGCGGAACAAAAGTTGTCCGCCGCGAGTTCCGCAGGCCCGGAGGGCCGAGGACTGTTTGAGCGCCGGACATTTGTGACGCGCACACGCTTAGCACTTGCGCCGATGCGCAAGTACCAGCCGCCGGATTCCAAGGAAGAATCCGTGCGGCTAGGCCGCTTGAGGGAGGAGCTCGACTTTGGTCCAGCCGGAGTCGCGGCGGTCAAAATGGCGGAAGGCGTCGATGGCGCTTTCCATGTCGGAGCGGTGCGTGAGCACGCGCTCGGGATGCACCTGCCGGCTGGCCGTCAGCCGCACCAGATGCGGAATGTAGCGCCGGTGGTTGCAATTGCCCATTTTGATCGTGAGATTTTTTTCCATTGCCGCGCCGATCGGAAAGGCGTCGAGATTTTCCGAATAGACGCCGACAACACCCAGCGTTCCCGCCTTGGCCAGAGACTCGACCGCCCATTCCAGCGCCAGCGACGGCGCATCGCCCGCCTGCCAGTTGCGCCCTTCGGGCCGCCGTTTGGGCGCGGCCGCACGCATTTCCTGATCGTACTTCACCGATTTCTTTGCCAGTTTCTCGCCGGCCGGACCCTTTTGCGGGCGCTCGGCATCAATGCCGACGGCGTCAATTGCGCGGTCCACGCCAATGCCGCCGGTGAGTTTCTGAATCACTTCGACGGGGTCTTCGGTATTGAAATTGATCACTTCCGCGCCCAGGTTCCGGGCGTCTTCCAGCCGCGTCGAAATGCCGTCGACGGCAAAAATGCGGCCCGCGTTCTTCAGCTGGGCGCTGAGAATGGCAAACAGACCCACCGGCCCGCAGCCGAAAACGGCCACGGTGTCGCCCGCCTTGATTTCGGCGAGTTCCGCCCCAAAGTACCCGGTCGGAAAAATATCGGAAATCAGAATGGCCTGCTCGTCAGAAACTTCATCGGGCAGTTTCACCAATCCCACATTGGCATACGGTATGCGGGCGTACTCGGCCTGCAAACCGTGAAACGGTCCGCTGGATTTGGGTCCGCCAAAGAAAGCCGTGCCCGCCTGCGGTCCATTGGGATTGGCGGTGTCGCACTGCGCGTAATAGCCCGCGCGGCAATAGGAACATGTACCGCAGGCAATGGTCGACGGAATCACCACCCGGTCGCCCGCCGCGAGATTGCGCACGTCTTCACCCACCTTTTCGACCACGCCGACGCCCTCATGCCCGAGAATGGTTCCCGGCTGCATGCCCGGCAGCGTGCCGCGGATCATGTGCAGATCCGTGCCGCAAATGGCGCTGGCCGTCAGGCGCACAATGGCATCATTGGGTTTTTCAATTTTCGGCTCGGGCACATTCTCGAGCCGGATATCGCCTACATCGTGAAAGACAATCGCTTTCATCCGGTCCTCCTGAAGGTTTTGTCCTGCTGAATCAAATCATCCGCTTCTTCATTCCGGCCGGCGCCTTCGAGCAGATTGCCCAGGTGGCTCTGCTTGCGGCGCAGGTAATCAAAGAAAAGCGCTTCAAAATCGGGCACCACGGATTGCTTCACGGCTTCGTCCTGGTTCAAGGTCTGTGCGAGCGCTTCCACCCGCGGCATTTCGGGATACAACGGAAAGCGCAGCCCGCGGTCGACGAGGGCAAAGCGCATGAAGGCCGGCGCCAGCGCCGCGTCCACCAGCGTGAAATCACGTCCGGTAAAATACGGACCTTCTTCATCCACCGCCTGCTCGAGATGCGCCAGCAGATCAAAGACTTCTTCCCAGCGCTGATTCATTTCTTCTTCATTGCGCGCCATCAGAAACTGGTACTGGCTCATCACCAGCGCCGAGGCAAATTCCACCCACGCCCGCAAACGCGCCTTGGCCAGCGAGTCTTCGGGAAGAAAACGCGGCGGATAAATTTCGTCGAGATATTCATTAATCACCGCCGATTCAAACAGCACGACATCCCCCACTTTGAGTACCGGCACCTTGCCGAGCGGCGACAGATGCCGGAACCAGTCGGGCTTGTTTTCCAGATCAATAAAGGTGATGTCGAAATCAGCCTTCTTTTTGATCAGCGTAATGACGGACCGCTGCACAAACGGGCACAGCTTGAAACTGATCAGTTCCGGCTTGGCGGCCGGCTTCGGGCTCATGGCTGGTTTCCTTTCTTTCCCTTTCTAAGGTTCTCGGGTTCGATATCTTCTTCCAATGCCTCACGCGCCGTGGATTCGTCTTCGGGACGCACCATCAGGCAGGCGTGATTGGCACCCACCGCCGGCGGCATGCTGCCCCGCTCTTCGGTCGTAACCGTGGCTTCAATGCCCATCGTTTCGAGTAATCCGCGTGCCGCTTCGGCATCCGCGGAATGATCAAATTTGGCGACGCAGACGAGTTCACTCATGATGGTCACCTTCCTTTCGTATCCAGCGTAAAAGAGATGGGGCAGCGGAACAATCAGGGAGTCTGGGAGAGGGCTATCGGGGCAGGTCGCGGGGGTGAGGGTACTCCCCTCACAAAGACAAAGCGGGGGAACCGGTTGTCCGGTTCCCCCGTTCTGCGAATAAGGACGTTCTTACTGAACGGCTTTCTTCAGCTCCGCTCCTGCCGAAAAGGTAGGAACTTTGCGGGCCTTGATGGTGATGGTCTCACCGGTCTTCGGATTGCGGCCCTGACGTGCCTTGCGCTTCTTCACCGCAAAGCTGCCAAAACCCACAAGCGAAACCTTCTGGCCTTTCTTGAGCGCTCCTTTCAGTGAGTCAAACGTCACATTCAGAAGATCCCAAGCCTTGGCCTTGGAAAGACCGCCTTTCTTGGCGATAGCTTCCGCGAGTTCGGACTTGTTCATTGATATTCACCCCCTTTCGTAACAAGATTTTGTAAAAATCAGTACTGCTTCCACTCTTCGTGGGCACCGCGGTTGAGCAGGTCGACGACCGCCTCGCGCGCGCTCTTGCCCTCGTAACACATCTTGTATACCTCGCCCATAATCGGCAGATCGATATCGAGCTTCTTGCAGATTTCGTAAACGCCTTCGGCCGTGTGCACGCCTTCGGCGACCATTTCCATGCCTTTCAGAATTTCTTCGATGGATTTGCCGGCGCCGAGATCACGCCCCACCCGCAGGTTGCGTCCGTGCGCGGAAAAACAGGTGGTGGCCAGATCGCCGAGGCCCGCGAGGCCCCAGAAGGTATTCGGATTGGCGCCCAGCCGGTGGCCGAGCCGTGCCATTTCCAGCAGGCCGCGCGTAATGAGACCGGACTTCGTGTTGTCGCCAAATTTCAGGCCGTCGGAAACGCCGGCCGCCACGGCAATCACGTTCTTGAGCGCGCCGCCCAGTTCCACGCCGATTTCGTCATTCTGCAGATAAACCCGGAAATAAAGATCGCCCAGCGCCGTCTGGACGTACGCGGCGTCTTCTTCGCGGCGCGAGGCCACCACCACCAGGGTGGGAATGCCGCGGGCCACTTCTTCGGCATGCGACGGGCCGCTCAGCACCACCAGCCGCACGTCCTCGCCCAGAATGGAACGCGCAATCTCGGAGGGGCGCAGGCAGGTTTTCTTTTCGATACCCTTGGCCACGCTAACCAGAATTTTATTTTTAAGATCCAGGCCCTGCAGCTTGTGCAGCACATTGCGCAGGAACTGCGTGGGAATGGCCAGAATCAGAATATCGCCAAAGGCCACGGCCTGTTCGAGATCGGAAGTAATTTTGATTTCTTTAGGAAGCGGAACACCGGGGAGAAACTTGGTGTTTTCGCGTTTTTCGTCGAGAGTTCTGGCGTAGTCCGGAAAGACGGACCAGAGCATTACATCATTGCCGCGGCGGGCATTCACGATCGCAAGGGCTGTGCCCCAACCACCGTCTCCGAGTACTGCGACCCGAAAAGTTTCGCTCATTCGATTGAAACGTCCAAAACTGGATCCACCGGTTTGGTCAAACCTTTGAAACGTCCGTGCTGTGCGGGATCCGTGCGCACGCACGTCTGAAACCCTTGCCCCGCAAGGGTTGAGCGGAAGTCACTTTATCACAGCGCATGGGGGCGGTCAAAACAAAAAAATCAAAAAAATGAAAATTTTTTTAGAAAAGAAAATCAGGCGGGTAAAAGTTTGTGCACGGTCACGCGCCGGGCGATATCTTCGGGCAGGCGGCATGGTTTCATGTTGCGGTCGACGCAGACGTGACGCGAAAAACCGGTGGTCAGCAGCCGTCCCGAAGACTTTTCGAGTACCTGGTATTCAAAAGTCATCGAAGTGCGGCCAATATCGGCAACGCTGGTGCGGATGAGCAGCAGATCGTCGTAGGTAGAACTGCCTTTGTAGCGCGCGCTGGTTTCGGCCACGGGCAGAAAGTAGCCCTGTTTCTCGAAATCCCGGTACGACCAGCCGAGGGCGCGGAAATATTCCGTCCGCGCGGCCTCGAACCACACGAAATAATTGGCATAGTAACTGATACCCATCATGTCGGTGTCGCCGTACGTGACGCGGTATTCGTAATCAAAATATTCCATAGATTTGTGAATAGGTGACTGTCACCTTTCCATCGGAAATGGTGACTGTCACCTATGTTTCGGTGAACAGGCACCTTTTCTTGGTTCCCGTAAAAGGTGCCAGTCACCTCAACGGGACGATCCGGTTTTATTCAAAGACGTCTTTGACCTGCTCGAAGAAACCTTTTTTGCGGGTGCGGGCTTTCTCGCCGCGCAGCTTGGCCAGCTGGGCCAGCAGCTTGCGCTCGGCTTCCGAGGGGCGTTTGGGCACATCGATTTCGATGTGCGCGGCCAGATCGCCGCGTTCCTCGCCGCGCCGCAGCGACGGCAGGCCCTGCCCTTCAATTTTAAGCGCTTTGCCGGATTCGGTTCCGGCCGGCACCTTCAACTTGGTCTTGCCTTCCAGCGTCGGCACTTCAACTTCACCGCCCAGCACCGCCACGGTGTAGGGAATAAACAGGTGGCAATGCAGATGGCGGCCTTCGCGTTCAAACACCGGATGCGGTTTGACTTCCACCAGCACATACAGATCGCCGCGCGGCGCGCCGGGTTCGCCGCCTTCGCCTTCGCCGGTCAGTTTCAGCCGGGCGCCGGTTTCCATGCCCGCCGGAATCTGCAGATTGAGCTGGCGCGTGACCTGCACGCGGCCGCCGCCCTGGCAGGTCTTGCAGCGCTTTTCGATGCGTTCGCCCGCGCCGCCGCAATGCGGGCAGGTCTGGCGCAGCGTGAAAAAGCCCTGGGTCACGCGCACTTCGCCGTGGCCCCGGCAGGTCGAACACTGCATCTTGGCCGATCCGGCTTCAGCGCCGGTGCCTTGGCAGTCGTTACAGGATTCGTGACGCGGAATTTTGACGGTTTCTTCGCGGCCTTTGAGCACGTCTTCGAGCGTGATCTGAACGCGCATTTCCAGGTCCGCACCGCGCCGTGCCCGGCGCCGCCCGCCGCGGCGTCCGCCGCCGCCTCCGCCCATCAAATCGTCAAAGATATCGCCAAAGATGTCGCCGAATCCGCTGAAGGCGTCTTCGAATCCCTGAAAGCCCTGGAAACCACGGCCGCCCATCGAGTGGCCGAACTGGTCGTATTGCGCGCGCTTTTCGGGATCGGAAAGCACGGCATAGGCTTCAGCCGCTTCCTTGAATTTCTCTTCGGCTTCCTTGTTGTCGGGATTGCGGTCGGGATGGTACTGCAGCGCGAGCTTGCGGTAAGCGCGCTTGATGTCTTCGCCGCTGGCGTTGCGCGCCACGCCGATCACTTCGTAATAATCACGTTTATTGGCCATACCCCGCGTCATTCCCCTCGCTCCGCGGGAGCCTTGCGGACGCGCACTTTGGCGGCACGCAGCAGTTTTTCTTTCATGCGGTAGCCGGCTTCAATCACATCGGTGATTTCGTCTTCCGGCCCTTCTTCTTCCACGTAGCCGATGGCTTCGTGCACGTGCGGATCAAATGTGGTGCCGGGTGCCGCTTCGACGCGTTCCAGCCCCTGGCTCTTGAGCACTTCTTCGAGCTGCTTGCCCACCATTTCAATGCCGATGATCAGGTTTCGCGTGCGTTCGTCTTCGGGCTTTCCGGCATGGGCCATCGCCCGCTCGAAATTGTCGACAACCGGCAGCAGCGCGCGCACCAGGCTCTCGACACTGAATTTCACAAATTCGTCACGCTCGCGGACCAGCCGCTTCTTGGCATTTTCAAATTCGGCGACCGTACGCATCATGTGATCCTTCGTGCGCTCCAGGTCGTCGACTTTCTGGATCAGCTGATCGATTTCCGCACGCGGCAGCGTCA
>CAZGID010000096.1:0-9263 GCA_964526065.1 uncultured bacterium | reverse complement strand
AAACGGGAGACGGGCCGGCCCGCTGGGGGTCATCCTCCATGGTTTGGAAGGATCCTCGAGCGCATCTTATGTTCAGAGTCTGACCGGTGAAATCCATGGCCGTGGCTGGGATGCCGTGGTGATCAACATGAGGATGTGCAGCGGAGTACCTAATCGTCTGAAACAGACCTATCATTCGGGAAGGAGCGAAGACCTTGGCTACGTCGTGGAATATCTTAAAGAAAAGGAAAAGCGCTCAAATCTTTATCTGGTTGGGTATTCGATCGGCGGGAATGTTCTTTTAAAGTGGATGGGCGAACAGAGTAGTCATATCCCCCGCGAAATCCAGAAAGCGGCAGTGATTTCCGTTCCGTATGATTTAGTTGCATCGGTTGAGCTGATGGACAGGGGGTTTAACCGCAGAGTGTATACGCGCGCTCTTCTTGCGAGTTTGAAATCGAAAATCCGCATGAAGGAAAAACAATTTCCCGCCGCGGTTCGTTACGATGTCGCAAAACGATGCAGAACATTCCGAATGTTTGACCGGGAGGTTACGGCGCATCTCAATGGGTTTAGCGATGAAATGGATTATTGGACTCAAACAAGCTGTAAGAGATTTTTAAAATCAATCAAGGTCCCGACGCTTCTCATTCATGCAGAAGACGATCCTTTTTTCCCGGGGAAACTGTTTCCGGCCGATGAAGTTCACAATTCGGAGTGCCTGACAGCTCTCAGGGTGCCCCACGGCGGTCATCTTGGATTTATCGGGGGACGCTGGCCTTGGAAACAAGACTTGTGGCTGGAAAAAAGAATTATGGAATTTTTTAGGGATCAAACAGGTTCTGGAAAGGGGTAAGGTTTTCTGATGTTCAGGAAATAGAGGACGAACCATGGATAAAATCGAAGAATTGGCAACTCATGACGTGACAGGTATTCTTGCCGGGATCAAGAGCCGTGACGCATGGGGCAGGCAGGATCGGCAGAGCACTCTTTTGTTTGAGGATGAACGGCTCCGGATATCGCTGATCGCCATGCATGCCTCTACGGCGATTGCGCGGCATAAGGTGGACTGCCCTATCAGCGTCCAGGTTATTGAAGGGAAACTGAAATTCAATACGGATAAGGAATCGGCGGTTCTTCAGAGAGGACAGATCCTGACGCTTAAAGCGGGAGTCTGGCACGATCTTGAAGCCATCGAGGAGACAGCATTTCTTCTGACGAAAACTGTCGGCTGGCTGCCTTAACAATGCCTTTGCGGTCCTGAGATGATCAAAATCAAAAGGGTTTACGATCCAGCGGACAAAAAAGACGGCTTTCGGATCCTTGTGGATCGGTTGTGGCCGAGAGGGTTGTCGAAGGAGAAAGCCTGTGTTCATCTTTGGCTGAGGGATGCCGCGCCGAGCGATGCTTTACGGAAGTGGTTTGCGCATGATCCAAAGAAATGGGTGGAATTTTGGCAGAGGTACCGCGCAGAACTAAAGGGGAAACCGGAATCTTTGAAGATGCTAAGAGATGTTGAGAAGAAAAAGCGAGTGATCACCCTGGTTTATGCTGCATCTGATCCGGTTCATAACAATGCCGCGGCTCTCGCTAATTTCTTGGGAGTCGAGCATAAGGAGGTCAAGCAGGATGAGGCTTCATGCGATTCAACACGTGCCTTTTGAAAATTTGGCACGTATCGAGACATGGGCAAGAGGGAAGAGGCACACCATTTCAAAAAACCTGATGTTCGATGGGGGTCGATTGCCTACGATGGGTGAATTTGATTGGCTGGTCATTCTCGGCGGTCCGATGAATATTTATGAAGAGAAAAAATACCCATGGCTTGTGAGGGAGAAAAAGTTTATTCAGAGAGCCATAAAAGGTGGGAAAATAATCCTCGGTATTTGCTTGGGAGCCCAGCTTCTTGCGGATGTTTTAGGGGCGAAGGTTTCCAGAAATCGTGAGAAAGAAATCGGCTGGTATCCCGTCACGCTTACTGAGGAAGGAGAGAGGTCGCCGGTGTTTGGTGGATTGCCGCGTGGATTTACGCCTTTCCACTGGCATGGCGATATGTTTGAAATTCCAAATGGTGCTGCCAGAACAGTACAAAGTGAAGGGTGTTTCAATCAGGCGTTCGAATATGAAGGACGGGTGATCGGCCTGCAATTTCACTTAGAGTCCACAACGGAGAGTATCAAAAAGCTGGTTAGACATTGCCAAAATGAAATTCAGTCCGGTAAACACGTTCAATCGGCCGATGAAATGCTGTCTCAACCTCAAGCTCTGGATGAATTAGGGATTTTAATGACGCGATTCCTCAACGCTATGGAATCCCAATTTGTCGGTGATGGTTGTACTGAAAGAAACAAAGAATTCAAAAGGTAACGGGATGTCAAAGAATTTTGACGAAAAATCAAGAGCCGGTCTTTATCAAGCGATTTACATGCGCCGTGATATCCGCAGTCAGTTTATCGATCGTCCCATATGCCCGGCCGTTCTTGCTCGGATTCTGGACGCCGCGCATCACGCTCCTTCCGTTGGATTTATGCAGCCATGGAATTTTATTCTGATCCGGGATGTTGAGACACGCAAGGCAGTTCATGCAGCGTTCGAGTGCGCTAACACTGAAGCCGCGCTGATGTTCCCCGAGGGAAAGAGAGAACGTTACCGGAATTTTAAATTGGAGGGCATTCTGGAGTCGTCTCTGAACGTTTGCGTGACTTGTGACCGAAGCCGGTCTGGACCTGTTGTCATCGGGCGGACTGCGAACCGTGTCATGGATCTTTTTAGCTCAGTTTGCGCAGTCCAAAATCTATGGCTGGCAGCCTGCGCCGAAGGCATTGGTGTTGGATGGGTAAGCATCGTTCACAACCAGGATTTGAAGACAATTTTAAAACTCCCGCGTGATGTTGTGCCCATCGCCTATCTGTGCCTCGGATATGTCACGCATTTCCCCGCTAAACCTGAACTCGAAGAAGCCGGCTGGCTGCCGCGCCTTGCTCTCGAAAAGCTTGTCTTCGAAGGCGGATGGGGTAATGAATGTCAAAAGAACTGGCCCGAACTCTACGAAGCCATCTTCTCTCAGGCAAATGGGAAAAAGAGCGGAGAGTAAAAAGCGTGTTTATGGGGGTTTTGAATAAAAGGAGACAAAAGGGTATGAATAAGCAAGTATTGATTTCGGATTACTTCAAAGAAGACCATGACCGGCTCGATGATTTGTTTGAAAAATTTAGAGAAATAAGAGAAAGGACACCCGATAAGGCCGGAGAATTTTTCAAGTCTTTCAGAATTGGTCTTGAACAGCATATTCAATGGGAAGAACAGATTCTTTTTCCTGTCTTCGAGCAAAAAACTGGCATGGCGGGTCAGGGGCCTACGGTAGTGATGAGAATCGAGCATCAAGAGATTCGAAGGTTGCTCAGTGAGATTGATTTTGAAATCCGCAGCCAAAAGGAAGAAACCAAAAGGTATGCGCAAGCTCTTTTTGACATTCTGAAAGAGCATAACATGAAAGAGGAAGAGATCTTATATCCGATGATTGACGAAGTTATTTCCAATATGGAACGGCGAGAAATTTTAGAAAAAGTTACCTTCGGAAAAAATCGAGGAGGATGCCCGTGCTGCGGCATCACCGGGAGTATGGATTGATTTACTTGCATGGGATGGGTCATTTCCATCCAGAGAACATTATTGATAATGATTTCTTAGAATCGCTCGGGATCGATACATCTAACGAGTGGATTCAAGAGAGAGTTGGGATCTCAACCCGAAGAACAGTTTTGCCCTTAGAATATATTCGCAGGACACAGAATTCAGATATTCGCGAAGCTTCTCGCGTCGCAAAGCATAGCAATGCAGGAACGGCAAAACTTGCTGCCCAAATGGCATTAAAAAGAGCGGGCATTAAGTCGGATCAAATTGGATTGGTCATTGCCGGCGGATGCTCTCCAGATACGGTGGCTCCAGCGGAAGCGGCACATATCGCTTATGAGTTGGGTATTCAAGCGGACTGCATGGACTTAAACACTGCGTGCTCAAGCTTCGGAACACAGATTTACTGGATTTTTTTCCATCGTCCCGAGGCGTTGCCTGAATTTATTTTGCTTATTTCCGCCGAAAATACGACGCGAACTATTGATTATTGCGACCGCAACACTGCGGTCCTGTGGGGCGATGGAACGAGCGCGGCAGTGGTATCCGTCCACAGACCAAGCCGAATGCGAATTGTTCATGCTCAAGTGGGATCTGATCCGACAGGGTGGGATAAGGTATTTATCCCGAGGGCGGGACATTTTCAGCAACAAGGTTCTGCAGTTCAAGCGTTTGCCATTAAAAGTATGGTTCAATGCTATAAACAAATTGAAAAAAGATATGCCGGCACTTGCCAGCCAATATTTTTTATCGGTCATCAAGCCAATTTGAGAATACTTGAATCGGTTTGCGAACGATGTCAGATATCACCTGATCGGCATCTTTACAATGTCGATGCCTTTGGAAATACCGGGGCCGCTGGAGCTCCAATTGTTCTAAGTCAAAATTGGGAGAAATTTAAAAAAAATGATGTCATTGCGCTTATCGTAGTTGGCGCGGGATTAACGTGGGCAAGCTTGACTATAGAAGCGGACTGAACAAATGATGGATTATCAAACTTTTCGAGAAAGGACACAATTTTCAAAAGAGGAAATCGTTGCGTTTACCTATGGACGCTTGGTATCCAATCCACCACCTGAATTTCCTCGTTTGCCTACACCGCCCTTTTTGATGATAGATCGCGTGCTCGAAATCCAGAAAGATGGCGCAAACGGACGCATGATAGCTGAAAAGGACATTCAAATGGATGAGTGGTTTTTTCAGTGTCATTTTCTAGGTGACCCTGTCCAGCCTGGATGCCTGGGGGTGGATGCGATTTGGCAATTGCTCGGGCTTTATTGCGCTTCGGCGGGCAGCGAAGGATCCGGACGTGCGCTGGGATGCAAAGAAGTCAGCTTTGACGGCCAAATCCGGCCTTATAACAAACGGGTACGTTATGAACTGGATATACGGCGATACAGCGTTCTGCCGCAAAGTGGTGCGTCTCTTGTCATTGGAACCGGCTTGGTCTTTGTTGATGGAGAACAAATTTATACAATCCGCGATGCGAAAGTCGGCATTTTTAAAGGAATTGGTTATGGCGATTATCCTTTGAAATCTGAAAATGCCGTCGGCGGTATTATGGACAGGAGCGGGCATGCTGCAAAACGTTAATGAACTGCTGGAACTGATACCGCAGTCAGCTCCTTTTCGCTTCCTGGATGAGATTCTGGAGATCCATCCGGATGGGATCAAGGCAACCTACCGGTTCCGTCCCGAGGAATTTTTTTATGAAGGACATTTTCGCGGAAATCCAGTCACACCAGGGGTGATTTTGCTCGAATCAGCGGCACAGGCGGGACTGGTCGCCTACGGCCTCTATCTCGCTTCTCAACAAATGGACGAAAGCGAGCTGAGAAATCATTTAACCGTGTTTACGGATGCGCAAGTAGATTTTATGGGAATTGTCCGCCCAGGCGATCAAATTACCATCATTGCCCGCAAGATCTTTTTCCGGCGCATGAAATTAAAAGTTGAAGTGGAATGTACTTTGCAGGAGGGAAAGACTGTTTTACGGGGAACTCTTGGGGGAATGGCGGTCAATCAATTATGAAAAAGCGTGTTGTCGTAACCGGCGTGGGAGTGGTTTCGCCGATCGGTTCAAGCCTTGAGGGATTTGAAAAATCTTTGCGTGAAGGACGTTCCGGCATCCGTTTTCAGCCGGAACTCGAAAAACTGCAGTTCGGCTGTCAGGTCGCCGGTGTTCCGGAAACGGATGAACAAAAAGCAGACAGCTATTTTACGCAGGAGCAACGCATGGGCATGAACTCGAATATTCTATTTGCCTGTATCGCGGCGATCGATGCCTGGAAAGATGCGGGTTTTGAAGTTCCTTCTCCAAATTCGGAAACTGTCGATTGGGATTGCGGCGCGCTGATTGGGACCGGAATAGGCGGAATGGATACGATTGGCGAACGCCTTGTCCCGATGACGGATGCCGGGAAGGTGCGCCGGCTAGGAAGCACGATTGTAGAACAAGTGATGATGAGCGGAATTTCAGCAAAGGTCGGCGGGTTGCTTGGATTGGGCGGTCAGGTCACTTCTAACAGCTGTGCCTGCAGTACCGGGACCGAAGCCATTGCGGAAGCAGCACGGCGTATCGAACAAGGTTTAAGCGTTCGCATGTTGGCTGGAGGTTCTGAGGGTGTTTCGGTTTACACGTGGGCTGGTTTTGACGCGATGCGCGTCCTTAACAAGAATCACAATCAATTTCCAGAAAAGGCATCGCGACCCATGAGTGCCAGTGCTGGCGGCTTCATTCCGGGCTCTGGCGCCGGAATTTTGATGCTGGAAAATTTAGAAAACGCGGAAGCGCGTGGTGCCCGGATTTATGCGGAAATTATTGGAAAAGGTGTGAACTGCGGCGGCCAAAGAATGGGAGGGAGTATGACCGCGCCGAATCCTACCGGGGTCGTACGCTGTATCCGGGAAGCTCTTAAGGATGCGGAAATCAGTGGTTCTGAAGTCGATGCGATTAACGGACATTTGACCGCAACCTTTGCAGATCCTTATGAAATTAAGAATTGGCAGAATGCCCTTCAGGTGTCATCTGAAAAATTTCCGGCAATTCATGCAACCAAATCCCTGATAGGTCATGCGCTTGGCGCGGCCGGGGGATTGGAAGCCGTTGCCTGCGTCATCGAACTTTTCAAACAATTTATTCACAGCTCCATCAATTGTGAGGACGTTCATCAAAATATTCGCGAGTTTGAACGAAGTATTGTACATGAGACGCGCAATTTCCCTATGCTTAGAATTATGGCCAAGGCAAGTTTCGGTTTTGGAGATGTGAATTCATGTTTGATTTTTAAAAAATGGGAGCAAGGATAAAATTGAGGAGGAAGTAACCATGAAGCGTGAAGATGTCATTAAAAAAGTAATTGAAATGTTAACCAAGTATAAAAAGTCTGACTTTGTTGCCGAACAGATTACAGAGAAAACGACTTTGCTAAAAGATCTAAATATGAATTCCGCGAGGCTGGTGGATATCATTCTTGATTTAGAAGATGCCTTCGGCATTCAAATTAAAGATGAGGAAGCGGACTCCGTCAATACGGTCGGGGATTGCGTGGAGCTGATCTTGCGTAAGGCAGACTAATGTCAGAAGCCGCCAATCTTAATTTTCGGGAACGAGCCGGGCTTTTTATTCAGGATCTTGCCGGTAAGATCACTTTTCCTGTCTGGGGCTCCTTTTTCTTTTTCCTTATTCGCGTGGTCGGGCGATACCGGATTGAACGTCTCCAAGAAATCCGCAAACAATATCAACAATTAATAAAGACCGCTCGCGGTCCGATTATTTTATGCGCCAACCATCTCACCAAAATCGATTCCGCATTAATTACATGGAGTTTGGGATCAGTTTGGTCCTATTTTCGTTCTTTCAGTCATTTTTCTTGGAATTTGCCGGAGCGCAGCCGGTATTTTGGCAACCGTCTTTTGCGAATTATTTGCTATTTGGGTAAATGCATTCCCATTGACAGAGGAGGAGAGCGCAGCCTTGTCAATCATTCCCTGGATAAAATACGTTATCTTTTGAAAAAAAAGAATGTCGTCACAATTTTTCCGGAAGGCAAGAGGAGTGTCGATGGAAAAATTGATGCCAAAGATTATTCCTACGGCGTTGGAAGACTTATCGGGGCTGTTAAAGATTGCAAAGTGGTCTGTATTTATTTGCGAGGTTATGGGCAAAGGAAACTCAGCAACATCCCACGGTTCGGGGAAAAGTTCTACATTGAAATGAAGCAGATTCAGCCCAATTCAGTGCATCAAGGAATTCGCGCCGCAAAGGATTTAGCGGAGCAGATTATCAACCAGCTCCGCCATATGGAGGAGAACTATTTTGCGTTGTGCGGGCAATGATATTGTGGATTTAACCGACCCTGAAGTTTTTAACAAGCATCGGGACGAAAGATTTATGTCCCGCGTTTTTACTCTGCGCGAAAGAGAAATGATCGAAGATTCGCTCGAACCCAACCAGATGCTTTGGATGGTGTGGGCTTGCAAAGAAGCGGCTTACAAGATGATTCGCAAAGCCTTCCCGGATGCCGGATTTTTGCATCAGCTATTTCAGGTGACAAAGATCGTTTTCGAAAAGTCGTGTTTTCGTGCATTCCTTCACTACAAAGACAATGGGATAAAAATGAAGATCAAAAGCAATCAGAATTTCATTCATGCTTTCGGAGAAACGGAAAGAGCTTATGAAACGAAAACTCCTTCGGGTGATATCGCGAATTTAAAGCATTTTTTTAACGAGGATGAATGGAAATCCATCCACAGCCCTGAATCGGCGTGGGTCCGTTATTTTGCCAAAATGGAACTTGCCAAAGAATTAAGAACCTCCATCTGGGATTTAGCCATTGTCCGCGGTTATGAAAATTTTAAATGGGATCCTCCAGCCGTTTATTGGAAAAATATTCGAACCGGCATCGATATCAGTCTTTCACACCATGGGAAATGGCTGGCCTGGGCGTGGAGCTTCCCCAAACAGGATGAGGAATGAAAGTTTATCTGATTAATCCAAAATTTGAACCGACTATCTGGTCTTTTGAAGGCCTGGAGCCCTTCACAGGAACACGATTTTCGACCGTTCCGCTCGGACTGGCGACAGTCGCGGCATTAACCCCTTCCCATTGGGCAGTTCAAATTGCAGACGAAAATGTCGAAGACATCGATTTTTCAACAGATGCAGATTTGATTGGCATTACAGCTTTTAATGTTCAATATGAAAGGGCCCTCGCGATTGCAGACAAATTTAGAAAACGGGGCAAAGCGGTTGTCATCGGCGGCCCGTATTGCAGTTTGTTTCCGGAAGCGTTTGAAGGGCAATGCGACTACCGTATTTCCGGTGAAGCAGAAAATATTTGGCCGGAGTTCTTGTCTGATTTTGAACAGGGCCGGGCTCGGGAGTTGTATACCCAGGGTGATAAAAAGCCAGACTTGAGTCAAAGCCCGGTGCCTCGTTTTGATCTCATTCGCGGCCGCCGTTACAATATGTTTAGTTTGCAGACAACGCGCGGGTGTCCGTTTTCGTGCGAGTTTTGCGACATCATTGTCATGGATGGGCGCGTCCCTCGCTCAAAGAGCGTTGATCAAATTCTCGCGGAAGTTGATCATTGTGTAAAACAGGGGGCCCATTATATTGTTTTTGCCGATGCGAATTTCATCGGAAATCT
>CAZGID010000095.1:0-9312 GCA_964526065.1 uncultured bacterium | reverse complement strand
GGGCGGGCTTCAACCGTTTCAATGTGCTGGACGGTTTTATTCTCGTTACCCAGAACCGCGTTCATGCTGTGTGCCAGGGCCTGAACGGCCGCGGGCATTTCCTTGCCGGCAATGACGATGCTTTTGCCGCGGTTCGCCTGCAAATCCTTCACGACCGCATCTATCCAGGCCTTTTCTTCCGGCGTGGGATCAAAATTCCGGGGAAGGCCGACGCCCACGCCTGCCTGACGGGCGATCCAGGAACTCAGGGCTTCCAGCCGGCTGGTGGCCACCGAAAGCCGGTGATCGGCAACCGCACCGCTCAGAGTCGGCGTCGATTCGGCGACATAAAGACGATTCATGGTTTGCTTTTGGACGCCGACACGGCGCCGGCGCATGAATTCACGCGCGTAGCGAAGACTGCCCGCTTCGGCGAATACAAAATCAGAGCCCAGAGAAAGAACCACCTCCGCCTGATCAAAATGATAGATCGTATCCGCGTAGCGTCCGAAAACCAGCTGCTGGGCACGGCGGGCCGCGTCCTGATGAACGGGGGTGTATTGGTGCCATACAGCTTTCGGAAATTTTTCCTGAAGGCGGCGGATCTGTGCCGCCAGCGTGGGGGAAAGGACAGGTTCTGTCAGCAGTCTTAGGCCCGCACCGCCGTTTGCTTCCAGTATTTTCATTTCACGGCGGATAAAGCGCGCGAAGGCATCCCAGGTGCTGATTTGGCCGCCCTGAAGGACGACTTTGGAACGGTCGGGATCATAGAGCCCGAGAACCGATGCCTGATGAAAAGCGTTCGTGCCGCCAAGACTATCGGGATGTTCAGGATTGCCTTCAATCTTGGTGGGGCGTCCCATATGGGATTCCACCAGAAGTCCCGTGGCATGGCCGTTCCAGGGCATGGAAGTCGCAAAATAAAGCGGTTTTCCCGGAACAATTTCTTCGGGAGACTTGGTGTAGGGCAGAATTTTTTCGGTCGGCTGGCTGCCGCATCCGGGAAGAGCCGCCAATAAAATCGAGGCGCCCATCAATTTCAAAAAGTTACGCCGGCTGGCGGCATCGGGAGAAAGGGCGGCTCCCTGCGGAAATTCCTCATCCATCCACTTGCGAAAAGCCGGCGTATCGGCCAGCTCTTCAAGCCCTTTCCAGAAGCGGGGGCCGTTCAGGGATGATATCTTGTTCCGCAGGTGCTCCAGTTCTTTTTCCGGTTGATTCATTGCCTCTCCCATGTTTATTACCGGTGACAAGCCGAGCAGTTCGTGACGCTTTTGACGTCGTAAAGCTTGGGAAGTTCAGGATGGGTTTCTTCGAGATTTTCCGGCTCTTTCCAATTCATATTAAAGACTTCATCCTTGGGCCTCAGCCGCGTCTCGGGATGACGATGACAATCCAGGCACCAGCTCATATGAAGCGTATTGACCCGCCACATCAGCGGCATTTGATCCACCTGGCCATGACAGGAAGCACAGGCGACGCCTTTGGCGACATGGATGCTGTGATCAAAGTACACATGGTCCGGAAGGTCGTGGACCCGGACCCATTCCATGGGAATATCCTTCCGGAAGCTTTCACGGACCGGCTCCAGCATGGGACTATCGGCCCAGATAACGGAATGGCATTTCATGCAGACCGAAGAGCTGGGAATGCCCGCAAAGGAGGATTTTTCGACCGATGTATGGCAAAATCGGCAATCAATCCCGAGTCCGTCCACGTGGTGCTTGTGACTGAAGGGGACGGGCTGTTCACGGGCCACTCCGACCTGTGTGATATAAGGAGAGCGGTTGATTTCCGCAATCGTCCATGTCAGGCCGGCAATAATGAAGACAGCACCAAAAATACTGACTTTGGCAATCGTGTTCGCTGCCGGATGAAAAATTTGTCCCATGAAAGAGATTTTGAACAGGCAGAAACAGCCTTCTGCCGGCTTATTTTCCGGTTAATCGTCTGTTTAGAAATTTCCGCCTCCGGGGCACCGGAGTAGATTGAGCAGAAAAATTTCTTAAATATGAAGGCAACTATCTTATAATAACTGCAGAATTTAACGAGTTCTCACCAAAATTTCAAGGAGGAAATCTAAATGTCGATGCCAGGTCCGATGGAGATGGCGGTCATCCTGCTGGTGGCCCTTTTACTGTTTGGTGCCAAACGGCTTCCGGAAATCGGGAAGTCTCTAGGTGATGCGATCCGCGAATTCAAGCAATCCATGAAGAAAATGAACGACGATAAGGAATGAGCCGGGTCCAAAACGTATGATTCTCAATGCTCTTCTGATTCTGGTTCTCGCCTATGGGGTGCGGGTTAAGGGCCGGCCCCTGATTTTTGCGCTGATCTATTTTCTCGTCCACCTTTTCGTTGGGACGCTGCTGGTAGGAAATGCGTTACTTGACGAATGTCTGCTGTCGGGAATGTATACCCTGATCCCGCTGGTTCTCTTTTTTGCCCTCCACACGGAAATGGTTCGGAAGCGCAGCGGCCTTTGGTGGGGGCTGCTGGTTTTCGGCATCCTTGTTTCCGAATTCATGATTCTGATTGTGGCGATTATGGCCGGAGCCTTCGACCCGGTTCCGCCGCCGGCATAAGCCGGCCAAATCTACGTAAGGCTTTCCCCGAACGGATTCTGATTTTTCCCCGGTAGGCCGTTTGACGCTCGTCCCGATACGAAAAAATCTCATCCCATTTATACTGACCAAGTTAGACAATTTTCCTTTATTTAATGTAATCGTTGAAGGAGGTGAAGCATGGCCACGACCGCCGCTGATGTTCTCGTTGAGACACTTTGCGATTGGGACGTGAAGTACGTATTCGGTCTGCCGGGCGACGGAATTAACGGAATCATGGAAGCTCTACGTACGCGTCAGGACCGAATCAAATTTATACAGGTCCGGCATGAAGAAACTGCGGCGTTTATGGCCTGCGGTTATGCCAAATACACCGGGAAACTGGGCGTTTGTCTGGCGACTTCAGGACCGGGCGGAATTCATCTGCTCAACGGCCTTTATGATGCCAAACTGGATGGGCAGCCTGTACTTGCGATAACGGGGATGCAGTTTCATGATTTGATTCATACGCACACGCAGCAGGATGTGGAGCTGGATAAAGTTTTCATGGATGTTGCCCTCTACAATACGCGAATCATGGGACCGACCCATGTTGAAAATGCCGTCAATCTAGCCATTCGGACTTCACTCGATTACCGCGGGGTTTCTCACATTACAATTCCCGTGGATATGCAGGATTTTCCTGTGGAGAAAAAAGGTTACTCGAAACGGAATGTTCCGCATCATGTCAGCGAGGAGCATAGTGAAAGCGCGCGAATTCCGCAAAAGGCTGATTTGGAGCGCGCGGCAGAAATCCTCAATGCGGGAAAGAAAGTGACAATTCTGGCCGGCCGGGGTGCGCTTCATGCAACGGATGAACTGGAAGCGCTGGCGGATACTCTTGGCGCTCCGATCGTCAAAGCCTTGCTCGGCAAAGCGGCCGTGCCCGATGACAGCCCCTTCACGACAGGCGGGGTGGGCTTGCTGGGAACGGCGCCGTCTCAGGAAGCGATGGAGAATTGCGATACCCTGCTGATTGTGGGCTCTTCGTTTCCCTATATCGAGTATATGCCCAAACCAGGACAGGCCAAGGCCGTCCAGATCGAACTGGATCCTTCGCGAATCGGTCTGCGTTATCCGGTGGATGTCGGCTTGGTGGGCGACAGCCGGAATACGCTTCGAGCTCTTCAATCCCTTTTGAGGCGGCACGAAGATCGAGGCTTTCTTGAGAAAGCGCAGAAACAAATGAAAGACTGGCGGAAATTAATGGAAGAACGCGGAACGCGTCCGGACAAACCCATGAAGCCGCAAGTGGTGGCCTGGGAGCTTGGAAAGCGCTTGAAAGACAATGCCATCGTATCGTCCGACTCCGGAACTATTGCGACCTGGTTCGCCCGTCAGATTCCGGCGCGCCGTGGTCAGATGTTTTCTCTATCCGGCAATCTGGCAACAATGGCGAACGGGCTGCCTTATACCATTGCGGCCCAGATTGCCTATCCGGACCGTCAGTGCGTGGCATTTGTCGGTGATGGCGGATTTTCCATGCTCATGGCGGATTTTGTGACGTGTGTGAAATATAAGCTGCCCATTAAAGTCGTGATTATCAAGAACAATACTTTGGGGCAGATCAAATGGGAGCAAATGGTTTTTCTGGGCAATCCGGAATATGGCGTGGAACTGGAACCCATGGATTTTGCGAAATGTGCCGAGGCCTGCGGGGGACGCGGCTACCGGATTGAAGATCCTCAGGAATGTGGTGCGATCCTGGATCAGGCGTTGGCCGATCCCGGTCCTGCTGTCATTGAAGCGGTGGTGGATCCGTTTGAACCACCCATGCCGCCAAAAATCAAAATGGATCAGGCCAAGAAGTTTGCGATGTCGCTGGCAAGGGGGGAACCGAATCGCGAAAAGATCGCGTTGACGGCGCTTTCTGACAAAGTGCGCGAACTGATATGAGGTGATCTATGACGCACAAAAGACGCGAACTCAAAATCCAGGACGTGATGACCCGAGAGATGGAGATTATTGATCCGGACGCAACGGTGCAGGAAGCAGCGGCGCGGATGCGCCATTGGGATATCGGGGCGTTGCCGGTATGTCACGGCAGCCATACGTTTGGCATTGTGACAGACCGCGATCTCGTGATCCGGGCGGTGGCGGAAGGGGCGGACCCAAAAGCGGTTTTGGTGCGTGACGTCATGAGCCAGGAACTCGTCGCTTGTTCACCGGATTCGGATATAACCGAGGCAATTCGGGTAATGAAAGAAAAAAGAATCCGCCGGCTTCTGGTGGTGGACCGTCACAAAAGACCGGTCGGAATTGTTTCGCTGAGTGATATCGCCCGTCATGAACCGGAAGAAATCGCCGAAGAGCATGTGATTGATCAGATCAGCCGTCCTGTCTAGAACAGAAGGAGGGAAGAACATGATTATTGTGGATGAGAAGTTTAATGAGTTCCTGAAAGAAAATCATATTGATTACGAAGTGATTCCGCATGGAACGGCTTTCACGGCCCAGCAGACGGCGCAAGTAGAACAGATCCCTCCAAGCCACTTTGTTAAAGCGGTGGTGCTGACGACGGATAAGAAAGCCGCAATGGTGGTTTTGCCCGCCGACCGGAAAGTCAGTTTGGAAAAAATTCGACATCTATCGGGATGCCGTGAAGTCCGTCTGGCCGAAGAAAGCGAGTTCCGGTCGCTTTTTCCGTCGTCGGAAATCGGAGCGATGCCGCCTTTTGGCCGTTTGTACGGAATGAAGCTGTGGGCGGATCAGGATATCCTCCTGGAAGATGAAATATTTTTTAATGCGGGGACGCATCACGCATCAGTGAGAATGCGGGTTGAAGATTTTAAACGGTTATCAGGAGCTTCCTTCGAGAATATCTCGATCACCGCTCCGCTGGCAGCCCGGGACATGGGCGAAGCCGGTCCGGATTGCGAAACGCTTTCGCCTCAGGAACAGGACCGGCATTTCTGCCGCAAATAGGAGGATTTATGCTTCGCAGTCTCAAAGCGATGGAAGGTTTTTCCCTGGAAGCTCTGGATGGAGCCATCGGGAAAGTGAATGACTTTCTTTTTGATGATCAAAAATGGGGGATTCGCTATTTGACTGCGGATACGGGCGGTTGGCTGACCGGCCGCCAGGTACTGCTTTCACCATCTTCATTTCGTGGACGGCCCGACTGGAAGCATGGAAAGTTTCCGGTTGCGCTGACCCGTGACGAAATTAAAAAGTCGCCTCCTCTGGACTCTCATCTGCCGGTTTCCAGAAAAAAAGAACTGGAACTGATTCAGTATTATCAATGGCCCATTTACTGGCATACCTATTTGCAGGATGATCCCAGTAATGTCATTGTGCCCGAGGTGAGACCGGTTCCGGTGAATGA
The DNA here is from genome assembly GCA_964526065.1 of uncultured bacterium. Taxonomy (GTDB): domain Bacteria; phylum Omnitrophota; class Omnitrophia; order Omnitrophales; family Aquincolibacteriaceae; genus CAZGID01. Next base: position 3,405 of record CAZGID010000095.1, on the reverse strand, counting down.
AGAGGATAAGCTGGATGAAAAGGAACTGCATTTGAGAAGCGCTCATGAGGTTCGTGGTTATCACATTTCAGCGTCGGATGGCCAGGTCGGGCATGTGGAGGATTTGATCGGGGATGACGACAGGTGGCAAATTCGTTATATCATCATCCGTACGGGCCATTTGCTTTCTGGAAAGAGTGTTCTGATCGATCCAGCGCGGGTTGAATCTGTGCTCTGGGAAGAAAAGCGCGTTATCCTCGATTTAACATGCGAGCACATTGAACAGAGCCCTCAATACGACCCGGCCCAGGCCGGTAAATCATGAGCCCTCACCAACTTATATAAAGCGGAAGGGCTTCTTTACTAGGACATCGATTGACGCGGCCGGAAATTGGTCTATAATGCCCCGTATAACTTATTTATTTAACGGAGGTTATGACTTGAAAAATACCGGCCGAATTTTTTTGCTTCCCCTTCTTTTTATCCTTGCCTCCTGCTCTGACCAGCAGGAACCTCAAAAAAACATCCAGATGCAGCCTGCCGGACCTGATCAGGTTTACGTGACCAGTGAAATGACCGCAGGATCTCCCATGGAATTTGAAGACATGATGACCGAATTAATGGGGTCTATGGAAGTCTGGGATGACTTGGCGCCGGCACAGAAAGTTCAGGCCGTGAGAGCCATGATGCAGGTGTTTCAACAGACCGAAAATGCCGTAATCCGGCAGCCGCCTGAATTTTATGTGCCGCGAATCGAAGCCATGCTGCAGGAAAATCCTGAGTTTCCCCATGGGCTTCCGGCGATGCTCAAAGTGCTGGCGGTTATGGAATATGATTTCGAAACTGGAGAAGACAAAGACGTGCTGGCCCGCGAAGTTTTGGGGGAACGGCTTTATGCTCTGAACAAGCAAAGGTTTGAACAGGCGCAGAAGGCTCAATGAAAACCCGTCATGATCCCATCGGTATGACTAAGAACAAAATTGTTATTGTTGATGATCATCCCATGTTTCGCGAAGGCATCGCGCAATTCATCAACCGGGAGCGGGACCTCGAAGTTGCTGGAGAAGCTTCAAGCGCCGACGAAGCAATGACGCTGCTCGAAAATGCCGAGCCGGACCTGATGGTGGTCGACATCACCTTGAAATCTTCCAACGGCCTGGATCTGATTAAAAATCTAAAGAGCCGGTACGAGAATCTCAAAGTGCTGGTGATTTCCATGCATGATGAAACACTCTATGCGGAACGCGCTCTGCGGGCAGGGGCGCGGGGATATATCATGAAGCAGGAAGTGGCGCAGAATATTATGACCGCCATTCGCCGGATTCTGGATGGAAAAGTGTATCTCAGTGAAGCGATGATGGAAAAAATGCTCGAGAAAAAAATTCAGGGCGTACCTTCCGAAAAGAGCGCGGTCAGTCTATTGAGTGATCGTGAACTGGAAGTATTTCAGTTTATCGGAGAAGGCGTGCCGACATCGGACATTGCCAAAAATCTGCATCTCAGTGTTAAGACCATCGAAACCTACCGCGCCAATATCAAAACCAAACTGAACCTCAAGAATAATACCGAATTAGTCCGGCATGCCATTCAATGGGTGCAGGAAGACCACGAAAATTAAGCGCTTTCCGGTATTCCCTTAGTCCATTTTTTCCGCTCTCCTGATTTTCATTCCGCCGCGTTCCGCGACAATTAAAAGAAGACTGCAAAGGAGGTTCGTATGAAATCTCTAATCGTGGGAATGGTGTGGGTTTTTGCCATGACAATGCCCGGTTCGATTATGGCGCAAGAGGCTTCGGTTATTCAGGCCGATATTCGCTCGGAAACAAAGCGGGAACTCAGCGCGGAAGAAAGCCGTGCGATTTCTCTTGCGGCCGGACGGATTCTCAAACATGTCCATCAGGCGCAAATGAATCTCATTGAGGGTGATTTTGAAAAGGCCGGAAATAATGTTGAAAAGGCAAGGCTCCTTTTTGACATCATTGAAAAAGCGGCCCCGGTTTATAAAACGGAAGCCCGGATTCAGGCGGGCGATCTGGTTTATGAAGATACCGATCAGATTCAGCGTTATCTGATAACGGTCTATGACGAACTGGCTCCCGTTTCGATTCTTGCACCGGTGATTCAGGCGCAGCGGGCGGTATTGCTTGAAACCGGGCGGGTTCCTGCTCAATTCGATTTTACGCGTGTTTATTTTGACGCGGCGCTTGCAGATGAACACCTTGAAACCGCAGCCATTGCCATTGAAGAAGAAAACGCGGAAACGGCTGCGCGTGCCCTTCTGGCCATTCAGCTTGCCGTTTATTTTGAATTCCGCCGGGCTGATTTACCCTTATCGGAGGCGAGCCGGAATGTCATGATGGCCAAATCGTTATACGAAGATGGAAGAATTGATGAAAGCCGGGAAGCGCTTCAGGAAGCCGCCCAGGCGCTGGAATTTTATGCCAAAAATGGGGGGAAGAAGAACGTGGAAGAAATAACCAAGGTGCAGGACCAGATTTTATCGCTGTCTTCCGGCCTTGAGAAAGGGCAGCCGGCCGCCCGGCAGCAATTGATGCAGATCTGGGATCAAATTGTTTCCTGGTACGGGTACTGAGCGGCGCTGATCGGATACGCGAAAGCCCATTCAGGGTTTGCCTGACAATGCGTTCATCTTTCGGTTGTCACGGAAAGAATCCTTATCCCGATTATTGAATCCCGCCTGATCCCTTATTCTTTTATAAGTGAAAGGGATGACTCTATGAAATTGCATTTTAAACACACAGAATGGCGCGATCGCTCAAGCTGGGAAGCTGAGGAGTGGGAGGACCGTCATTTGACGGCGGTTTTGATCAGTGATGCCGTGGTTGAGGCGGTGGAAAAGGCGAGGCGTTCGGACGAGTTATGGGGAGCCGTTATTCCGCACGTCATTGAACGTTCGATGCGCATCGTCGCTGCCGAAAGCGGGGATGCCGAACAGGGCGCGCAAATCCTGATGACCAAAATCGCGGAAGCGGCGGAGTTTTCTGCAAGCGAAGGGGAAAAGGCCATTGTGCAGTTGGGCGAATGGATTCTTCAAGGGGCTTATCAGGCGGGTAGTGATTTGGGCGATGTGGCTCAAGGGGTCATATCGGGTGGTATGCAGGTTTCGCGGGATCTTGGGCTGGATGTTCCGGTTATTGAGGAAAAGCTGGAAGAAAAGTTAAAGAAAGCGGCCTCATCATTGGGATCTGAGAAAAGAAAGACGGTTCGGGAGGCGCTGAAAGAAAGGGCCGCATGAGAGGAAGTGATCATCATGATGCGCAGTTGCCAGGAAATAGTGGGATACGCGATTCAGGCGAAAAACGGACGAAGCGGCAAGGTTGAAGATTTATATTTTCAGGACGGCTCCGGAAAAGTGGAGTTTGTTTTGATGAAAGAAGGTCCCTGGTGGGCACGCCAGCGCGTGCT
>CAZGID010000094.1:0-9399 GCA_964526065.1 uncultured bacterium | reverse complement strand
CAGGGGCCGCCTTTTGCTCTCTACTGGCAGCGGTCCGAAGGTCGTTCCATGGCGTTTGATACGGCCGGTGAATTGGAGCAGGAAATCGAACGGCTGGAACAACAACTGACCGGGCGGGGATTTGCAACCCTGCCGCGGGTAGGTTTTCATTCGGAATCGGCCGGGCGCGAGCCATCGGGTACGTTCCATTATCTCGTTTATGATCCGGCGATTGATGAATACTGGGCGGATGAATACCGGCTGGATGAATCCGGAAGCAGGAATTCATTTCAAATTGGAATGACGAAAGTCCGCATCGAACAGGGTGATCTCGCGCTTGAAGAGGTGCTCCTGCCGGCCGAAGGATTTTTTGCGCGTCTCTTTGGAACCGTCGGGTTTGTGGCCAATTATGGCGGCAATGCCCCGGCTGAAGGAAAGTTTGCGGATCTTTATCTCATTACCGAAACAGAAACGACGCAGATGCCGGATGCCGCTTTGCATCATGACAAGGAAGGTGCGGGCGTCCATTTGTTTGAGCCGGGAGCCGGCTTTATCCGCCATTCCATCTTTTCTCTGGAGGGAGATTTTGCGGCGGCAGATCTTGATCCATCCGCGGTTTTTTCCGTGATCCGTCTGGGCCGTGAAGAGCGCGAAAGTGTCCGCCGCTGGACGGCGGCGCAGGTGGCGCCGACCGATGCTTCGCTGCAGGCGCATGTCTCCCAGTATTATGCGGCCCGGATGTACTATGCCAAAACCCTGGAGGCCATGCTGCAGCTGCCGGACAGGCCCGAGGCGCGCACGTATCCGGACCCTGTTCAGCAGAAGGTTCAAACGACCTTCTTGAACCGCTATCCCGTTCAGCTTCAGGAACTGACGGACCATATTCTGCCGCGTATTCTCTCAGCGCAGGGAGACCGGAAGCAGCTGAAGGTTTCTTTCCTTGGCATGAATACGGGGGAAGAAGTGGCCAGTTTCTTTTATGCACTCGCTCAAAGCTATGCGGCGCATCCCGAATGGGGCGCGCTGGAAGATCTCGATCTGCAGCTGGTGGCGAATGATGTGATCCCGGAGGCTCTGGATGAAGCGCAGGACCGCCTCCTTTTCGGTTCGGCTCCGCTCGTTTATTCACTTACGTTTCTGAAAGCGCCGGTCCCGGCGGAATCTCCATTCTTCCCGTCGGCGGAAAATGCGCAGCGGGTGGTGGATACGATGGAACAGTATCAGGACTTGTTTCAGAAAAGCGTGCTGTTGTCGGAAGGAAGCATGTATGGAACCCAGGCGCGTGAGGATATGCAGGATTCCGACATTATCCTCATGAATGCGAATCCTGCCGTTTTTTCCGATGAAGGAGTGAAAAATGAAGAATTGACGGCGTTGCAGCAGGAATGGCTGCAGTGGGCGAAGCCGCCGGTCATCATTGCCAGTAAGCCGGAGGTCGTGGATGAGGTACTGGCGCCTGCCTATGAAGTGACATCCAAAAAAGATCATTTCTTTCAGTCTTATTTTGCCATTCCCCGGCAGGAACGGCCTGAAGCGCGAAGGGATATGTGGCTGCGGCCCTCCTTTGAAAGTGACATTTTTGATTTCTGGCGCGCCATGGTGGCGGGTGATGAAGGCCGCATGGTGGATTATCTGGCCGATTGGCACCGGAACAATTATCTGGTAACGCCACCGCTTTTCCTCAATCAGGGAACCTGGCAGCGCATTTCAGCTCAGAATGCGCGCTTTAATGTTCAGACCGATTATCTGCACGCAATGGGGAAAATCCGGTTCATCAACCAACTCAACAGGCGGCTTCAGGTGGCGGGATATCCCGACTTTGCGGATTCCGAAGCGTCGGCGGCGATTGGGACGGCGGTGGAAAATGTGATTCAGCATGTCATTTCTCCGCGGGCCCAACGGGAAGACGGTGTCGAACCGCGCGGGGTGATTCTGGTTTTTGATAACAAACCCGAAGCGGCCCCCGAGGAGAAGGAATTTTATGTTTATGTGATCGATAATGGGCCCGGGATGCCGCTGGATTGGGTCCGGGAAAAAGATTTTCGGGGTGGCTCTACCAATTTTGGCATGGCCATGGATAAACTCCGGCAAACCACCGGGGTCGATGCCATTTATGACGCTTGGGGAGAACGCTGGAAATTAGGAGTGGGGATGATTCCTTCCGGCAGCTCTCAGCCTTCGCAGGGAACGCTTTTTGCTCTTCGCATCGGCCCGAACGTACAAGGACAGCGCCCCGAAGCACGGACGGCGGAACGCTGGGATGAAGTAACGGCCGACCGGTTCAGCCGGGAACTGGTGCAGGTGCTGAATCTGGAACCCGTGGCGGCGATTCCTGTTCGCGATGAAGCACTGCGTTATGGGGAACGGACGATTATCCGTGAGCAATGGGGCGGGCCGCTGCCGGAAGAGCAGCAAATCCCGGATCTGTCTGAAGACGGTCTCTATTTTATCCGGGTGGGTTATTTATTCTTTCTGGATGAAAGCAAGTACCAGGAATTGCAGGCCGTGCGGCCGGATCTTGCCGAACGGCTGGGTGCGAATGTCATCCGCGTTCAGGATATGGCCGGCCGTGTGCTGTCGCCGGAAATTATGGGTGATTTTACGATGACCACGCTCACCGCCATGATGCAGGAAGAACTGGATGAGCGGCGGGTGATCGATACAACGGCCGGGGAAGGTATTTTGTCGCTCGCGGCGCTGCGCCTGGGGGCTTCCTTTGTGGAAGTCAATGACTTCAATCTTTCCCGCCTTGAAGGGGCGCGCACCAATTTCGAACTGAATGGCTGGGCCGAAGGCCGGGATTATTCACTCACGCAGGGCGATCTGAAAAATCCGGAAACTACGGCGGCCTTGTTCCGGGATACGGATGAGGAGACGGTGCTGCTGGCGACGTTAGGCTGGTGGCTGGGGGATTATCAGGTTTATGACGTGACGAATCAGGATGTTTTTCGTCTGCTGGATTTTATTTCCAATCCCGTGCTGGTCATTGCGGGCGGCTATTTTATGGAAGACGAATCGCTTGCCTTCGAACATGCGGAGGAAGATTTGCAAGCCGTCGAGACGCGCGGCTTTCGTCCACCGGCCTCCTGGGCGACTCTGGATTTAAGCAAGAAACCGGCGGCTGCCTGGGCGGCGCGGGGGGACTCTGTCATCAATACGCTTTTCTATGGAAGAAACGCGCCCGCTCTTCCTTCTGAAATTTCACGGCTCCGGGAGCTGATTCCGGAGCCTTTGATTACCGAATACCTGGAAAAGGGATATTCGGTGCCGGACATCCTGTCCCAACCGGAGGTCGAAACCGCTAAGGAGCCCGGAAAGGAATTGGTGCTGGAAGTCGCCGGCAGCGCGGACGGTTTGATGAGTGTTTCTTTGCTGGATGCAAGCCGGAACCGGCAGCGCGTGGCGTTCATTAATCTGCTGGACCGCAACGAACGCCTGAAGCTGGGAATCGGACACGTTCATACATTCCGGGAAGCGCTGTCGGAACTGCGCGAATACGGCCGGGATCATGTTTTTGCGTGGTGGCTCAAACAGAATCTGATTCCTTTTGCCCGCAATCTCGGCCGGCATCAGTTCATTGAATTGACGCTGACCAACATGTCGCCGTCCACCCTGCCAAAGCTCGGTTTCTTTCCGGAGAATCCGCTGGATACGGGGAAGGGATCGACTTGGCTTTATGATTTGCGCAATCAGCCGGCTTCGGGCACCGCCGTGCTGGGCGAAGGAGAAGTTTATGAGCGTTCCGAAGCGCGCGACAGCTTGCATGGTCAGCGTATTGAATACAAGGGGAAAACCTATCAGTTCGAAGTGGAAGACCGCCGCGGGGAAGTCTGGATTTATCTGAAGGATGAGGCGGAAGAGGGCGAGCATTTTATTCATTTTGATAAAGGCCGTTCTGTTGGAGTGCCGAAACTGGCTGATTTCCGGGGTTTGAATGTTCTGGAATCGGCGCGCGGTCAGAATCTGGGCCAGGTGCTTTTTTATGCCTATTTTGATTTTCTTAAACGCAACGGATGGGAACCTTCGCACAGTATTGCCTATGAATCCTCCGTGGCCGGATCTTCTATCGAACAATTGTACCGTAGTAACCGTCAGAAATATTATTATGGCAACGCCGAGGTGCCTTATACCGTGCTGCCTCCGGAAGCCAAACCGGAATCCGGTTCTGAAACGGAGGCGGAACGTCCTGAGGCCCGGGATGCGACTGAAGAATCGCGTACACGCGAAAAACTGCGCCGGCATTTGCGGCGCCAGTTGGAAGGGCGCGGCGTTGATCCGGGTAAATATGTCTATCTCACGGAATATCTGCCGTTCCGAATTCTGGTAGCCCGGAATGCGGAAGAAAAGATTCTGGGTTTTGCCTTTGCCAAGAAGGAAAACGGCCATTTGCATTCGATTGTGACGGAGGAAGGGCAGGAGCCTGACGGATTTTTATATGAAGCCGATCCGCACGGCGTCCGGTTGATCACCTTTGTTCGTGAGGACGGAAAAGCCTACAAGGAAGACGAAATGGTGCTGGGCCGCTTCGGCGATGCTTACCGGCTGAAGGTGGAAACGGCGGGCGGTGTCGCCATGGATCAATCCATCGGCTACGAAAACTGGATGCCCAGTTACATGCTTACCGACCGGCGCGAAATGGAAGTGCTGGCGCAGATTATCGGGCCTCAATTGTTTGCCGGTCTGCGGGCTTTTGTGCCGCGCGGAGAGCGTCTGGTTCTGGCGCCGGGCATGGAGCCGGAGTCCCGCATGACCTACTGGCCCAGTGTGCAGGGAATTATCCGGACCCGGGAAGAAGTTTTCGGCGGATTGGATCACGAAGGATTTGACGTTGCGCATCTCCGGAATGAAGACGGAGTTCAGCGGCAGATCGCCGAAGGAAGCACCATTCCGTCGCTGGTTTCAGAAAAGGGAGTCGTGCGCTGGGTTTTTGAAGATAACGTTCAATCCACCGCAATTCAACTGACGGACCTTCTTGTTCCTATCGGCGGCCAGCGTTTGATTATTCCGAAGAATCCCGATGATGTTTCACGGATGATCATTGAAAATGGCGATGTCCGCTTCCCGGACGAGGTGGAAGTGGAAGAGCAGATCACGCCGGGAATCCCGTACCGTCTGGGCATTGTCTATACCCATCTGGAACTGGAAGACTGGGTAAAGCCGGGAGCCACCATCGCAGAAAACGAGACCCGGCCGATCGGAAAAATCCGCCGGCACCGGCGGTTTCCGTTTTCGCCGGTCGTGCCGCATCTGCACTTTGCCATCATGCTTTTTAAGGAAAGTGAAATCGGCAAATATCCCGAATTAAATTACGAACTCATTAACAGCAAGCTCGGCCCGGAAGGGACGGTACTTTATGTCAATCCATTGAGTCTTCTGAATCCGCTGGAGCAGACAGAACTTTTTTTGACCGGTGAGGCCGCCCGGCCGGGTTTTGCTTCGCTGGGGCTTGTCGCCGCTGATGCCGAACGCCGCAAACAGATGCGGGCCCGTCTGGGACACGCTTTTCTTGGGATTCCGTTATTTGCCGGGGCATCCGCAGAAGATTTGCCGGCGGAACAAAGAAAAACCGATCTGCGCATCCGGCAGGAAGGCAAGGGCTGGGTGATAGAACCTTCCGAAGAGTTGGCGCCCAAGCTGGGCTCGTTTGATTTAAGGGCGGCGGATGATGATCGCCTGATCCAGCAACTGCAAGCCATCGACTATTTTCTTCGTTCCGGTCCGACGTCCATTACGCCGGACACTCCGCTCGACCCTGACGGCCTTCGCTCCGAATCCCGGGATGAAGATGAATCGGTTCGACGGCAGACGGATTTAAAGTTTCAGATTAATCAAATTTATCTGCTTCTGAGACGCTATGAATCCATGGAGGATGTCAGTGCCTATGAAGAAGAAATCCAGAAACTGGAGCAACGCAAAAGGGAACTTGAAGATGAATTCATGTCGCTTATGCCGGATGCCGAGCGCCGCCGCCAATTAAAAGAAGCCATTGCCCGCAAAATTATGCAGTCGCCCCATGGCGCCATTCCCTGGCCGGAGTTTCATCAACTCTCGAATTTTGACACGGATGCCGGGTATTACACGGGCGGAGCCGTCCAGTTTGGAGAATCAGCGACAGGAGTGGAAGATGGTCTGACATTCCGGACCAATGCGGAAAGCGAACTCTTTACGAATGCCCTGGCGGTGCAGTTTTACGATTTCTGGCTGGAAATGGGCATGCCGGAAACTTTTACGATTGTCGAAACGGGCGGAGGAGACGGATCTATGGCAAGGGGAATTCTCACGGCCATCCGGGATTATCTTCCAAACGTCACTTTGCCGGATTTTGTGGCAGCCAAACTGCCGGCCGGGCAGCCGCGGCCGTCTTTCATTAATCATGTGGAATACCGCATTCTGGATATCAGTCCGGATCTTTCGGCCCGGCAGAAGGAAACGCTTACCGACTCGCAGACCGGAAATCTTATCCATGATCGCATTCAGTTTGTGAATGGCTCCGCGATGAGCATGCCTTTTGACAGCGAAAGCGTGACGGGGATTATGTTTTCTCATGAGCTGCCGGATGCCTTTCCTGTTCATCGCGTGATTAGCCGCAACGGCAATTTGCGTGAAATCTATGTGGGGTATGAAAAAGGAGACTTCGTTGAATTTGAAAGGGACCTCGATCCGGCGGACCGGCTGAGGATCGAGGAGTATTTCTATGTGGCAGGAAAGTTTCCGCCGGATGGACAGGAAATCGCGGTGAATCTCAATCTATTTGACTGGATGCGGGAAAACGAACGGGTGCTGAAGCGGGGATTTGTGGTGACGGCAGATTATGGTTTTGAAAAGCTGGAAGACCGCTTTGGTTCGGCTCACCGGGAAGCTGTTTGGAATTTTGACAATTTTGACATTTTAACGCCCGCCATTGATCTGACTCACAATGTGGATTTTGAGACGATTGGAAAAATCGGCGTCAAAACCGGCCTGACGCCGGAACATTTTGGAGCTTTGGGAGGGACTCTGAATTTCTTTTCTCCGGTAATCAAAACCGCGAATGAACAGGAATTTATGCTGATTCAATCCAAGGGAATCAAGCCCGCCCAGGTTCCGGAGCCGGCCCAGCCGTTTAATTTCGTCCAATGGAGCCGGGAATTGAGAGAGCAGTATCAGGCCGAGCGCCGGGCGTTATGGGATCAAACATTGAAGGTGGATGAAGAAATGAAAGCCCACGCGGATTTAGCGGATGCCTACGGCGGGAAAATTTATGAAAAAGCCGGGGAGCTGTTTCCCGAAGAAGCGGAAAAAGTGGTGTTGATGGCGACAGGCGGGTACGGACGCCGTGAACTCGACCGGTCGTCCGATACGGATGGGGGAATCCTGGTGCCGAGCAGAAACGAGGCGGTTGAAGTCCGTCAATGGATTGCCGATGCCGCCCATGCGGTGCTGGGAGAGCCCTGGGCCATTATTCCGGCAGATGAATCGCTGGATCTGGCGGACCCGCGGTTTCTGATTTCCTCGAATGAAATGATGGACGGCCGGTTTCTGGAGGGGAACCGCGAGCTGTTTGACCGGGCGGTACAGGATTTCCGGGATCAGGTGGTAAGCGACCGTAAGGCTTTCCTCCGCAATTTACTGACGAAATGGGACCAAAGTTACCGCGCTGCAGGATTCCTGGAAGGCATTTATGAAAGGGAGCCCAACATAAAAGATGGTGCGGGCGGACTGCGGGCGATGCATTTTGCCCGGTGGGCGGCCCAGGCGCATACCGGAAACTGGGAGAATCCGTTTCAGGCGCTGATTGAAGAACGTCTGCTGCATCCGGAAGAATTTGAAGCGGCGGAGCGGGCCTGGAAGATTTTACATCGTATGCGTAATGGACTTTATGAAATTACTGGAAACCCTGGTTTGGCCAACCAATTGAGAACAGAGAATCAGCAGCCGCTTGCGTTGCTGATGGGATTTCGCCAAAATCGGTTGACGGGCGCTTCGGCTGAAGAACAGATGATGCGAACTTATTATGATGCGGCGCAAACGCTTTATCGCTTTTCCTATAAGGTGATCCGCCGCCTCAGTGAACAAAATCTGGACGTCATCCGGCAGCCGGTATCCATGGAAATGCCGATTCCGGGCATGACGGTGGACGAAATTTCCGGCTGGGTACCGCGCATGGAAACGGGGTTTCAGGAAATTCCGGCCGATGCTCCCCGGCAATATTTGGCTCCTGAAGCTGGGCAGGAAGCCATCTACCAGGAACTTGATCCGGAAACGGTGATGCGCCTGGTGCTGCTGGGGTTGCGTGAGAATCTGCCGCTGGACACCTACTTATTGAGTTCCATTGAGCGATCGGTAGAAACCATGGCAGCGCAAATGCTGGTGGACGGAGACCTCGCCGTCAAACTGAATCAGATGTTTATGGAAATTCTTGATACGCCGGAAGCCGTGGCGCCGATTCTCTGGAGAATGCAGATCACCGGTCTTTTACGCAGTTTCATCCCCACTTTCTTTTTAACCCAGACCCGGAAGGGTGAAGACCTGGAGCACCGCCTGACGCTGGGGGCTTCGGCATTGAAGGAGCTGGGACAACTGGATCATTGGCTCGCTGGCGGAGTGACCTCCCCGGTGGAGGCGGTTGAGCAAATGACAGACGAGGCTCTTGAATTTTTGAAAGATAAGGGCTGGCTGGGTGTTTTTCGTTTGGTGCTTTTGCTGGATCCCATAGTGGGATTGCTGAAACGAACAGAGATCGAAGTTTTTCTGGATCAGTGGGATCTGGATGAAGAACAAATGGAATTTGCAATCTGGATGCTCCAGAACCGCAAGATGCTAATTGAGGCCCTTCGTCACCGGACTTATGAAGGCCCCGAGTCGTTTATTCAGAATCAGCTGGAGGGGCGTGAAGACTACTGGCAGGGGCTTTTGCTGGCCACCCGGCTGCAAATCAAACAGCTTCAGCCACAGCGCGCCTGGCTTTATGAGATGGAACTTGAAAAAACCGGCTCCATTCCGGATCCACTGGCATATTCAGACGATAAGTCATCGATTCTGGTTTATCCCCTCGAAATTGAAGGTAATGCGCTTCAAAACAGTGCGGAAATATCGGTCTATTACCGGCAGGAGCGCGACCGGCCCGGCAGTCTTGCCCGCATGAGTGCGGCATTTCACGCCAACGGCCTCGAGATTCTGACCGCCGAAGTCAGTACCGATACAAAAACCGGCAATATCATGAATCGATTCATTGTCCGGGATCCCTTGTATCAAAGCGCTGAATTCCAGCCGTCACACCGGTCCTGGCGTACCCTCGAAGCCCAGCTTCAGGAAGATATTACGGCCCTGCTTGAGCAAGAGGAGCCGGTTGAAAACGTCTTCCGCCGGCGCGGCCGCCGTTACGTTTTTGACCGCCCGAAAACCGCGGTGGATGTGCCTACCCGCGTCCAGTTTGAAAGA
>CAZGID010000093.1:0-9401 GCA_964526065.1 uncultured bacterium | reverse complement strand
CAAGATTATTTTTCTGGAAGCTTCCCATGCCGCGCGCGCCGCCCGGATTGCGAGATTTTTTTCCAGCACCTCTGCCACCAGAGCCTCGAGAAATTCTTCAGGAAGTGGCTCACGACTGGCTTCCAGAAGCGCCGAAAAACCAGCGGAAGCCGCGGGTTCTGCTCCCTCGGGCACGGTTTCCACCGCACGCACGCCATGCGGCGCCGACACCATGAGCAGCAGCAAACCGGTCATCATACTGAATCCATTTGATTTTCGAAATTTGAAGCGCATAACCTCTCCCCTGAAAGTTGAAATACAGGCAGCGGAAGACAGACTCCGCCGTTCAACACACATGTGGAGAGGTCTAGATCAGGAGAGAACGAAAAAGAAGGAAGCGAGGCTGCGGAGAAGGATCCCCGGTCGAAGCGATATACTGATCCTGTTTATTCACCACCACGGGCAGCACAGCTGAAAATGAAAACGGCAGATCGAACAGACGGAAAGACAAGGAACCAGCAGACTGCAAAAGCTCAAATTTTTTCGATACTTTTGTCCGCTCCAGACCGCAGCTGGAAGCGCAGCAATCATCTTCAGCGGTTTTTCCGCTCGATGATTCCTGATGACACGGCATGGAAGATTTTTCGGGCGGGGCGGCATGCACACATCCGCATTGAATCCAGGCAAAAGCCAGAAAGAAAACAGCGGACAGGGCCAGCAGGCTGATACCCTTGTGCGTTTTCATCGCCGCATATTCTCCAAAAGGCCGCATATTTCCGCCAGCTTCTCGGCCTTTTCTTTTTTTGGATTCCCGCTGAAAGCCGTTTGAACACAGGCCTCCAGATGATCTTTGAGTATTTTGGATTCCACTTTCTGAAGCGCGCCGCGCACGGCCGCCGTGGCATTGAGAATGTCCACACAATAACGGCCTTCGTCGATCATTTTCTGAACCCCGCGCACCTGGCCCTCGATCCTACGAAGAGCCGCAAGTTTATCATGATGGCAGGTCCCCTTTTTCATGCTAAAAGGCTAGCATACCCCCTGGGGGTATGTCAAATAATTATTCTGTTCTCTCACCGGCCAAGGCGCCGGCGACGCTCGGTTCCTGCATTCCGGAAGGAGGTATTACATCTGTACCGGAAATTCGGGATGGATCCAGCAAGCTGATCTTCAACAACGGCCGCTCAATCAAGCAATAAGAAAAAAAAGCAACCGCATAAACGGCTGCCAATCCCAAAACAAATTTCACCTCCGCGGAATATGGCAGAGCGGAAATCCGGGCATAAACCGGCCAATGCCAGACATAAGCACTGTAACTGATCCGCCCGCTAAACGTCAGAACCGGATGCTCGAGAATACGCCGCAAAAGCCCCGCACCGTGAAGCTGCCCCAGAATAAAAACCAGCCACAGGATTCCGAACAGCATGACCAGGCGCAGCCTGAAATAATGCACATCCACAGAAGGAAAAATCAACTGAAGCCATTTGGGTACAAAAAGAACAAACAGCAAAAGACTGAGCCATGCAGCGCCTTCCATCCCCCATTGCTTTCCGCGGGAAAGTTGATGTTTGATAAACCACTGCTGATGCAGCAATGCCCCAAGCGAACCGCTCAGAAAAATTGTGACGTAGGCGCTCAATGACGTACTGACTTCGTGAGGCGGAAGAAACAAATCATAAAGACCCGAAAACATAATCAGCACGCATAAAAAGAGAATCGATTTCCTTAAATCCCTTCCGCAGCCAAAAACAACGCCAAAAGTCAGAAGAGGAATCAAAAGATAAAACTTCACCTCTGTCGGGATAGTCCAAAAAATGCCATGAACGTCATAAAACGCGAGATATTGAAAGACTTTTCCTAATGATAAGGGCGGTGGACCAAAACTGATTTGCGCAAAAAAACTGGAGAAAAGAGCAACAGCGTAAAGCGGAAAAATGCGTAATACTCTTCTCAAAAAATAATTTTTCCAGTAAATCGACGTCACTAACTGGTCTTCAGAAAGCGCCAGCAGCTGCGCCGTTAGAAGGAAGGCACTGAGACAAAAAAACAGATAAACGCCGTATTTGCCCGCCCCATCGAGATTAAAAAATGCAGGGGCCATTTGATGGATACCGGCGTGGCTGAATAGAACGATCAGGACCGCCAGCCCCCGGACGCCATGCAGCGAACGGGTACATGGATTCTCCGGCGTCGTCATGCGGATACCCGCCTGAGCCTTCATATGGAAACCTTGCTTTCCGTTCCGGCCGCCAGCTCATTCCGGATCGGTTTCACTGGCATCAATGCCTCGATTTCATCTGCCCAGACAGGAACACAGGGGCGATCCAGACCAGCGGGACGAAGGAACCACTGCAAAAAAGCATCCGGGCGCATGCACGACTTAAGCTCTAGAATCTCTGCCAATTGCCGGAAATGGGTTGAATAAGAGGATGCCGTTTGCAGCATTCGGCCCTCTTGCAAATAACGGAAGTGAAAAGTTCCTTCCTGGGACCCTGAAAAATCCGGATGCAGCAGCGTAAGCACCGGCTTACCGAGAATGGCCGCCTCAATCATCCCTGTGGTATTCAATCCAAAGACGGCACGGGAGTAAAAAATTGAATCCGCATAATCATCCCTCGCCGCAGCACTCACGGGCACTGCTCCTCCGCGGGGATAAACCGCAACGCCCGGAAGCGATTGCATTGCCTCCCACTGGGCCGCATTCTGGGGATGCGGACGAATCACCACCTCAAGACGGCTAATGGCCGGATCCGGATGCTGCCGCAATTGGCCCAGCCATTCTTGAAAAAAAGAACCCTCATTACGTGCGATAAAACGCGACGAGCCGAGATAAAGGATGTAGTCCGTACCGACAAGCCCCGCCTTGCGGCAGAAATACTCCCGTGACTGCCCCGGCCGGGCTGAAAACCACCGGTCAAAACAGCCGGCCCCCACCGCTTTGACTTTTACAGCAGGCATCCCGTGCAATTCCATCGCTTCTTTCTTTTGAGCCTCGTTCCAGACCAGAATCCGGTCCGGTTCTCTCTGAATCAATCCCTTATTGGTTAGATTGTCCCAGCTTGCGACACACAGAATATTCGGAACGTCGAGCATTTGGGCCGCCTTGAGCCAGTCCAGCTGTTCGGCACCGAAATCCACCAGCGGCGTAATTAAAAACACATCCGGATTTTCGGTTTTCAACGAATGCAGAACAAATTCAGGGATCGGAAGCAGGGCATCCAGCGCGCGCATAGCACGGATGAATTTCCAGCGGCGGGAATCCTTGTTTCCAAGCAAAAACCGGATCAGAAAACAAACGGGTGCAGGCAGTCGTGTCGCGGCACGCCGCCGCAGCAATGGCGCGCTGTCGTAGCGGCGGTCAAGATAACGCGAAAAATCCTGAGCCCGACGCAACAACCGCGCGGGCAGTTCCCCGATCCATTTTTGACGATGAATGGAGAAGGTGACTGGTTTTCCCGCATAGTGCTGCTCAATGGCCGAGAGATCCTGAAGCCAGTGGTTGTTCAAAAAGGCCAGATGGACCTCATGGCCCCGATTCACCAGTTCGTCGGTCACGGCTTCGAAAAGGCGAAAATAACCGGTATGGCGGAGAAGGAAAAAAATTTTCACTGATTGAATTCTCCCGATGCCAAAGTCACCGACCGATCTTCAGACTGGACGCGGCGCGAGTAATATTTCCGTATAAAACGCTGTCCCATGGTACTTTTTTCCAGCGTTTTTCGCATCCAGGAACGCACGCGAAGCGGCGTCATTTTATAAAAATCCCGGAAAATCTGGGACGCGATAAGATAAAAAAGATGCAGGCCAAGCCGGCTGCGGTGCCGGCGCAACTTTTCAGGAGTCATCAAAACATAGTAGCGAAAAAAAAGAAAACCAAAAACACTCCACCAGGGAAGCCATGTATAGGCCGGACTTCCCGCTGGTCCGAACAGACGATCCCGCTGCCGCTGAAGCGACATGGTTTCAATCATTCGCCGGCGCCACAAAATTTCGGGAATCTGGTGAAAGGTTCCCTGTAAAGAAGCTTCCAGCAATAAAAAACGGTCCGGCAGAAGAATGGGCCTGAACACACCGGCCGCGTCCAGTGCTGCCGGTCGAAAAAGGCCGTAAATCATATTACCGGCTCCATAAATGGAGCGGCAGGTATAGCGGAAGCGATGGAACACATCTCGAATCCCGGCAGTCTCAAATCGGGGACCGGTCCGCCCGATTTCTTGCCCGTTTCCGCCCAGATATCCGGCAATGGGGTACGCCAGGACAGCCATTGGCTCCCGGTCCAGCACCTCAACATGCCGCTTCAACCATTCCGGTTCCCAGAAATCGTGATCACTCACCCAGGCAAAATAACGCATGCCGGGCAATTCCTGCTTGGCATAAAAGTAAACAGATTTCCAGGCGCAAATCAATCCGTGGTTCGTCTCATGCCGAAAAAGACGAATCCGCGCATCCCGGCGGGCATAAACCCTGAGAACGTCATAAGATCCGTCGGAAGTTCCGTCATCAAGAACGACAAGGATAAAATCCCGGCGTGTCTGAGCGAGCAGAGAATCCAGAGCAGGCCGCAATAAAGATCCGGGGTTAAAAACCGTCATTCCCAGCGCAACAGTCGGCGTCGGCAACGGTATCTCCTATCCGGCCCGGAAGGACAGGACCTGCCGAATCTGGGCGGCAATCCGGCTGCGGCTCAAGAGATGAAAATCGAGAACTTCTTCCGGCGTGCCGCATACCGGATAATCAGTCAATCCGATCTTGTGAAAAGTTTGTCCACTTGGCCGCAATTTCAAAAAAGCATCGGCCAATGTATCCCCAAGGCCCCCGCGCACCAGATGATTATCGAGAACAAAAATCGAAGAACATCCTGCCAACACACTCTGAAACCAGCCATCATCTACCCGATTCAACCAAGGCATGTTAATGATTTTCACCGATAAACCATCACGTTCAAGCTCGCTCCGGGCCGCAAGGGCTTCGTGCAGCAGAATCGGACCGGAAGCAAACAAAGCCACGTCACTTCCCTCTTCCAGCACCTGGCCGCATCCCCATATCAGTGCCGTGCTTTCCGGCACAGGAACAACACCCGGAGACGGAATCAGTATCAACCGCAGCATACAGGTTTCCTTTGCTTCTTGTACGCACCATCGCAATACCTGACGAGTCTGGAATGCATTCGCCGGTTCAAGAACCGTGCAATTGGGTAAAACGCCAAAAAGAGAAATATCCCGGACACTCTGATGCGACCGGCCCGCGCCGGCCGGTAAAATCCCGGCATAATGGGCAGTGTAAATGATACGAGTTCGTTCCGTCGCATTGTTGTAAATCTGTTCATTCGCTCGAGAACCGAGAAAGCAGCCAAAGGAATTAACCACAGGCAAGAATCCCTGTAGGGCAAGTCCTCCGGCTGTGGAAACCATGTCCTGTTCCGCAATACCGCATTCAAAAAAACGCTCCGGAAAGCGCTTCTCAAAACCACGCAGACCGCAATCCGCAGCGAGGTCGGCATCCAGAACCACCAGTCCGGCATGGGTTTCCCCCAGCGATTCCAACTCCTGCCCGTACGCCTGGACAAGACGTTCCACCGGCAGCGGAGGCGTTGACACCGGCTTTTCGATGCGAAGGAATTCCATGGCTGGAATTCCCGCTTTTTGGCAATTTTTATCGATTGTTTCAAGAAGCTCTTTTACCGCCCGGTCATAAGCTTCATCCGCAGGAGCGCCGGCATGCCAGGCATACAGTTCTCCATTTTCCGGCAAAGTTTCCATAAAAGAAACCCCTTTCCCCTTAACCGTCTGGGCGATCCAGATCTGAGGCCGCTTGCTTTTTGTCCCGAGCTTCGAGAAGGCCTGACGAATCGAATAGAAATCATGCCCGTCGGACTCCAACACGTCCCAGCCGAAAGCCTGAAGCTTCTGCTGCAAGTTCCCGAGGCTCATGATCTCTTCGGTTTTTTTGTCTGTTTGAATCCGGTTGCAATCCATAATGACGGAAAGATCATCAATATTCTGATGAGCGCAGGATTGCAGAGATTCCCAGATCTGACCTTCCTGAAACTCGCCGTCTCCGGTCATCACGTAAACCCGGCCACTCACCTGTTGAAGCCGCTTGGCCAGCACCATACCCTTGGCCTTGGAAATGCCCATACCAAGCGACCCGGTATTGGCTTCCATGCCCGGAATCGAGATTTCCGGATGTCCTTCCAGCCCGCCCAACCGCCGCAACTGCAGCAGCTTGTCAAAAGGAAGAAGCCCCGAGCCTGTCATGGCCGCGTATTGCCCCGGACAATCATGTCCCTTGGAAGAGAAAAAAATATCCCGAGATGCCTCTCGCTCGCGGATAGCCTCCGGACGGGTTGTATGAAAGAAATAAAAATAAACAAAAATATCGAGACCGCTAAAGCTCGATCCAATGTGCCCCGATCCAGCCTTCTTGATCGCTGAAAGCGCGTTCAGACGGCACATTGAACTCAGCAGGGAAAACCGTTGATTCTCGTCTGCAATCCGCCGGGCACGTTCAAATTCAGAAAATGGCGCGAAGGTGAAATGCGGCACGTTAAATTTTCTCCGGATTAAAGTTTAAATAAATATTCTTGAGTTCACTATAAACATCCAGCGCTTCCGTCCCCGGCTCGCGAGTTCCGTTTCCGGAATCCTTGAGACCGCCAAATGGCAGATGCGGCTCGCTGCCGAAGGTCCCGCCGTTAATGGTAACCACCCCGGCTTGAACCCGTTCCGCAAACCACTGCGCCCGATGAAGACTCTCGGTATGGATCGCACTGGTAAGTCCGTAATGGGAATCGTTGGCCAGCTCCAGCGCATGCTGCAAATCCCGCACCCGGTAGAGAACAGCCACCGGCCCAAATATTTCCGTCTGAGACACTTCATCTTGTGGCTGCGCGCCTTCCAGAACTGTTGGGACTATGTAATACCCCCCGGCGTGGCGCTGTGTAGACAATCGCCGACCGCCACAAAGCAGCTTCACGCCCTGTTTTTCTGCCCGTTTCAACAGGGACAAGATGCTTTCCATTTGTCTTTCATTAATCACCGGACCAAGATCATCTTCATCTCTGACACCCGCTTTCAGTTGTTTTGCCGCCGCCACCAGCCGGCTTCGAAAGTCCTCATAGATCGAGTCAAAAATCAAGATCCGGCTTGCCGACGCGCACCGCTGTCCTGCATTACTGAAGGCGGACAGCAGCGTCCAGCGCAGTGCTTGATCGAGATCAGCGTCATCGCAAATCACCAACGCATTTTTTCCGCCCAGCTCCAGTGAAACGCGGCCGTTCCGGCTCGCGCAAATCTGGGCAATCTGTTTTCCAACAGCGCTGGACCCGGTAAAGCTCACCACATTCACATCCGGATGTTCCACCAGCCGCTTCCCGGCTTCTGGCCCCAATCCCTGAACAATATTCAGAACCCCCGCTGGAAGTCCCGCTTCAGCCGCGAGACTTCCAAAAAAATTCGCCGTCCCCGGCGCGTCCTCAGACGCTTTTAAAACTGCTGCATTGCCGCAGATCAGCGCGGGAAAGACTTTCCAGGCAATATTGGCAACCGGAGTATTGGCCGCAATAATGAGTCCCGCAATGCCACGCGGCTGCCGTATCATCTGCACCCGGCGGTTCGGAACTCCGCTGGTCGTCGTACGGCCGTACAAGCGCTGTCCTTCTCCAGCATAAAAGCTACCCAAACTTGCCGCACCCGCTGTTTCGCCCAGCGCCGCTTTCAGCGACTTGCCGGTTTCCATAGCTGCCATTTCAGCCATTTCACCGCTTTTTTGTTTTAGCCGCAATGCCAGCTCCCCTAAAATTTCTCCGCGGCGTACGGGCGTCATTGACGCCCATTCTTTCTGGGCCTTTTTCGCTACGGCAACCGCCTGATCGACATCGGCGGCTGAAGAAGCCGCCACCTGAAACAAAGCTTGGCCGTTATGCGGATTCTTTTTTACGAATGACCGCCCTTCCCTGGCAGCGGCCGGTCGCCCATCAATCCAGTTTATAATTTCTTTTAATTGCGTTACCGATTGATTCACCATGCCGTCCAGCCTCCATCCAGCACAAGATTGGCCCCTGTCATATAAGACGACGCTTCAGAAAGAAGAAAAAGAACTGCGCCATTGTATTCATTCGGCCGGGCCATGCGGCCCATTGGAACCCTCGCACAATAATTTTTTACAAATGTCTTGTCCTGTCCGTCCAGCACACCGCCAAACGTCAGAGTATTCACACGCACATTTTTATCAGCCCAGTAAGTTGCAAGATAACGCGTTAAATTGACCAGTGCCGACTTCGACGCCGAATAAGCCACCGGTTTTACAAAAGCCTTCTTCTTTGAATTCGCATAAATGCGCTGGTCCGGCGAAACCAGTCCGTAAATTGAACTGATATTAATAATGGAGCCTCCCTGAGCCTTTGCCATACGGGAACCGAATACCTGACTTGCCAGAAATACCCCCTTGGCATTCGTATCCATGACCCGGTCCCATTCTTTTTCCGTATACGTCTCAAAGTTCCGGTTCTTACCATCGCCTGAGTGTGGCGGTGCATCGACTCCGGCATTATTGATCAATCCATCCACCTTTTTCCATTGACGGATAATTTTTTCAGCGGCCCGCTCCAGTGATGCGCGACGGGTAATATCGGCCTGCAGACACACAAAATTTTCTGAAGTTGCCTCGCCCAACTGCCGCACCAATCCGGCCGGAGCTTTCGCCTTGTCCAGAATCGCCACACGCGCTCCTTCAACCAGCAAAGCCCGGGTAAACTCCCGCCCCAACCGGCCCAGCCCGCCGGTCAAGACGACGTTTTTACCGGCAACCGTGAAAGTGTTTATTTCGGGCTTTCTATCCAGCATTTTCATAAAGCACCCGCTGCGATCTCAAAAAGAAAAAAAAACCCGCTAGAAAAACGCCCACACAACCAAACGCTGTCAAAATCTGATGCCAGAAATAAATGTCTCCGGTCCCCAACAAGCTCCAGCGAAAACCTTCCAAAAGGCCGGTCCAGGGATTCAGCATCATCATTTTTCGTAAAGACGACGGCACCTGGGAAAGTGGGTAGCTGACCGGCGTCAAAAAGAACAGCAGATTGACCAGATAAGGCACAGAAAACTGAACATCACGCTTAACGGTATTCAGAAGGCTCGTAAAAAGTCCGATTCCCAGCGTAAAAAGCCCCGCCAGAAGGATATAGACCGGCGCCATCAACATTCCCGGATGCAATTCCAGATAAATCCGTCCGTCATGATATCCATAATAGAGAAGTGAGAAGATCAGAAGAGCAACATAAATTGCCATTTCGATCAGATAGAAAATCAGACTCGCCATCGGGATCAGCATTTTGGGGAAAGCATGTCCGCGTATGAACCGTTTTCCAAACTTCAAACTTCGCGTCATGATTCTCAACGACGAGCCTAAAAAAGTCCAGAGAATCA
>CAZGID010000092.1:0-9404 GCA_964526065.1 uncultured bacterium | reverse complement strand
GGGATGACCGTGTGGAATCGATTACGCTTCTCGACCGCATTCATTTCAAGCCGCTTCGGCATCTGGATCGCCTGGCGCTCTATCCGGCCAAGCATTTCGTGACGACATCGGACCGTTTGCAGAAAGCCATTGAAGGCATCCGGCAGGAGCTGGCATGGCGCGTAAAAGAGTTGATCCGGCAGGGGAAAGACCTGGAAGCCCGGCGGCTGGAGTCCCGCACGAATTACGATATCGAAATGCTGCAGGAGATGGGCTATTGTTCGGGGATTGAGAATTATTCCCGCCATATTTCCGGACGGGAACCGGGTTCGGCGCCGTATACGCTGCTGGATTATTTCCCGAAAAATTTTCTGACGATTATCGACGAATCCCATCAGAGCATTCCGCAGATTCGCGGTATGTACAACGGCGATCTGGCACGGAAAAAAATTCTGGTGGAACATGGTTTCCGTCTGCCGTCGGCGATCGATAACCGGCCGCTGCGTTTTGAAGAGTTTGAAAAGCGTGTAGAACAGGTGCTTTATGTTTCTGCGACGCCGGCAGTTTATGAACGCGAGCGTTCGGATCAACTCGCGGAACAGGTGATCCGCCCGACCGGGCTGATGGATCCGGTGATCGATATCCGGAAAACCGAAGGGCAGATCGACGATTTGATCGCAGAAATTAAACAACAGGTGCAGCGCGGGGAGCGGACGCTGATTACCACCTTGACCAAGCGCATGGCCGAAGACCTCAGCCGGTATCTCAAAGATGTCGGAGTGAAAGTCCATTACCTGCATTCGGAATTTGACGCGTTTGAACGCGTGGAGATTCTGCGCGACCTCCGGCGTCAGAAATACGACTGCGTTATCGGCGTCAACCTGCTGCGGGAAGGGCTGGATTTGCCCGAAGTGTCGCTGGTGGCCATTCTGGATGCCGACAAAGAAGGATTTTTGCGCAGTGATGTTTCTCTCATTCAGATTGCCGGACGTGCCGCACGGCATGTGAACGGCCGTGTCATTATGTATGCGGACCGTATGACCGATTCCATGCAGCGGGCAGTCGATGAGACGCAGCGCCGCCGGGGCATTCAGGAGGCTTATAATCAGGAACACGGGGTGACGCCGCGTTCGATTCAGAAGGAAATCCGGGAGGGCATCGAAAAATACAAGGCGGCCGAAGAATTTGTCGGTGAAGTGGTGGGTGAATCGCGGGCGGAGCATGAATGG
This sequence comes from uncultured bacterium, assembly GCA_964526065.1. Taxonomy (GTDB): domain Bacteria; phylum Omnitrophota; class Omnitrophia; order Omnitrophales; family Aquincolibacteriaceae; genus CAZGID01. The sequence goes on along the minus strand of CAZGID010000092.1, from coordinate 8,196 downwards.
AAGGAATACGCGGCTTTTTTGAAGCGGCGCATGGAAAGTGCCGCCCGGGCGCTGGAATTTGACAAGGCCGCCCGCTACCGGGATGAAATCCGCCGCCTCGAGGAAGAAAAGGGCGTCAAGGAAAGCATTTTACAGGTGTCGGCGATTCCGGCAGCTCCGCGTAAGTCAAAAGGACGCGGAAGGAAACACTAAACCACGGTAAATAAACGACTTGGGTTATTTTGTCGAGATTCTTAGGGGATTCGTTGACAAGGCGTTTTCGATGATTATAATAAACGCTGTCTTTATAGCCACTTACAGAAAATTTCGGAACCAGATCGGATAAAAAGTGCAGGCGTTCTTCCGGAAGAGGGGAATTTTATTCCTCTCTTTTGTTTTCTTGATGGCTTTTTCCCTTCCGCCGGGAAGGGCAGAAACGTTCTTTGGAGAATTTAAGACCGGACTGATCGAAATGACCGGATTTAATTATCCGGTCTTTATTTATGTCCCGGAGCATCTGGAACCGGGCAAGCGTTATCCTTTGGTCGTGGTACTTCCCGATGCAGGAGAAGAAGCCAAAGAGGCGATCGAGCGGTGGAGCGGAACGGCCAAGCGAATGAGTTTCATCGTTTTGACGCCTACCTACCAGCGGCTGGAAGATCTTCCTGAAAAATACGATCGATGGTTTTTTGAAGTCAAAAGCCTGGCGGCGAGCATGTACCCCGTCAATCCCCAGAAAATTTTTCTGGTGGGAGGAGAAGCGGGAGCCGATTATGCGATTTATGCCGGGATTAATTATCCGGAAGAATTTTCCGGTGTCGCGGCGCTGGAAGGCACGATGGGCGGGCCTTTCAGCAAGATTCTGAATTATCAGGAATCGCGCGACAAGCAGGTGCCTATTTTTGTTGCGATGCGGGAAGCCGAAGCACGGGATGATGAAGTAGAAGCCCGGGCCCTCCGGCTTCAGGAAAAAGGTTATCTGATTGAAGTTGAAACGTATGGAGAAGAAACGGATTTCTCCAAACGGGATTTTCAGATCGAGCTGATCCGCTGGCTGGATGAAAAAAGCCAGCACTGGGACCGGCTGATGCAGGAAGAAGACAAGACGCTTGGCGACAAGATTCGCCGCGGGGTTCGCGAATTTTTTACCGTTTAAAAATAAATCTCTAGATAAAAGGACGGACTTTATGAAATTGACCGGTGCGCAAATCATGATCAAGAGCCTTGAGAAAATGGGCGTGGACTATGTGTTTGGTCTGCCCGGAGGCGCCATTCTGCCAACCTTTGATGCCCTTTATGATTCCAAGAAACTGAAGTTCCTGCTGGTTCGTCACGAGCAGGGCGCTTCGCATATGGCGGATGGTTATGCGCGTGCCACGGGTCGTCCCGGGGTTTGTTTGGTCACTTCCGGTCCCGGAGCCACCAATACGGTGACCGGCATTGCAACGGCTTTTATGGATTCGGTGCCGATGGTGGTGATTACCGGTCAGGTGGCGACGTCGGCGATCGGCAGTGATGCCTTTCAGGAAGCCGACGTCGTTGGAATCACGCGCCCGGTGACCAAGCACAGTTATCTCATTAAGGATGCCCGTCACATTGCACGGACCGTGCGGGAAGCTTTCTATATTGCTTCGACCGGCCGTCCGGGACCGGTTCTGATTGATTTTCCCGTGGACGTCAGCCGCCAGGTGACGGAGTTTGAATGGCCGGAAGAAATTTTTCTGCGCAGTTACAATCCTGTGATGGAACCGGATCTTGAAGAAGTGATGAAGGCAGCCGAACTGATTCGTGAAAGCAAGCGGCCGGTGTTGTATGTCGGCGGCGGGGCTGTGGCTTCGGGTTCGCAGGAAGAAGTGGTGGAGCTGGTCGAAAAAACGGGTATTCCGATTACAACGACGGTGCTGGGGTTAGGCGCATTTCCTGAAGACCATCCGCTGTCGCTGCGGATGCTGGGGATGCACGGAACTGTGTATGCCAATTATGCGGTTCAGAATTCGGATGTGTTGATTGCCGTCGGTGCGCGTTTCGATGACCGCGTGACGGGAAAAATCGACAAATTTTGTCCGCACGCCAAGATTATTCATATTGATATCGATCCGGCATCCATTTCCAAAACCGTGAAAGTGGATGTTTCGATTGTCGGCGACGTGAAGCACACCCTGCGGCAATTGAACAAGTATGTGGATAATCGCCGCGAGGCCATTAAGGATTGGACGGCGACGATTGAAGGCTGGAAGAAAAAACACCCGCTGCGTTACGCATCCAACGGGAATCAGATTCTTCAGCAATATGTGATTGAACAGTTGGGCGAAGTCACCAAGCACGAAGCCGTGGTGGCGACCGGAGTGGGACAGCATCAGATGTGGGCGGCCCAGTGGTACCGTTTCAAATCACCGCGCAGCATGCTGACGTCAGGCGGTTTGGGAACGATGGGTTATGGTTTTCCGTCTGCGATCGGCGCGGCCTGCGGGCGGCCCGGTGAAACCGTGATTTGTATCGACGGCGACGGCTCTTTCCAGATGACGCTTTGCGAACTGGCGACGGCGGTTCATTACAAAGTGCCGGTTAAATTGTTTGTGCTGGATAATTCCTGGCACGGGATGGTCCGGCAGTGGCAGGAACTTTTTTATAAAGAGCGGTATTCGGCATCCGAATTGGGGCCGTCGAATCCCGACTTTGTCGGCATTGCGAAAAGTTATGGCGCTCACGGTATCCGTGTTGAAAAGAAGGATCAGGTGGTGCCTGCTATTCGCGAAGCCTTGCGTCACAAAGGGCCGGTGTTGGTCCACATTCTGGTGGCAAAGCAGGAAAACGTTTACCCCATGGTTCCGGCGGGCGCAGCGCTCGATCAGGTCATGGATATGGCCTGATCCGGTTTCCGGAGAATTTAAAAGGAGCTTTCATGAAACATACAATCGCAGCTTTGGTGGAAAATCATTTTGGCGTGCTGGCACGCGTTTCGGGACTTTTCTCGGCGCGCGGTTTTAATATCGACAGTTTGACGGTTGGCGAGACGGAAGACCCGAGTGTCTCCCGCATGACGATTGTTGCGCATGGAGATGACCGCGTTCTTTCCCAGATTCTGAAGCAGCTCGACAAGTTGATTGATGTGATCCGGGTGATTGATCTCGGCAAGGAAGAAATGATTGAGCGGGAACTGGTGCTGATCAAAGTTGGCGCCGAGCCCGAAACGCGCGGAGATGTCATTCAGATCGTAAATACATTCCGTGCCAAAATTGTGGATGTGAATCCTTCGTTTGTGACGGTGGAAGTGACTGGCAGCGAGAGTAAAATCGATGCCATGCTGGAATTGCTGCAGCCTTTTGGTTTGCTCGAAGTCGTGCGGACCGGATCGATTGCAATCAGCCGGAAGACCTATCTGAAGGCGCCTTCTGCCAAGCAGCCGGTGAAAGTCAAGGCGATACCGGCGGCGGTGGAAAAGAAAAAAGTTCGTAAAGCGGCTGCAGGAAAAAAATAATCTTAGAATTAGGAAGGGGAAGTCATGGCAAAAATTTATTATGATCAGGATGCCGATCTTGGAGTTTTGAAAGGCAAAAAAGTGGCAATCGTTGGATATGGCATTCAAGGGCGCGGCCAAGGGCTCAATTTGCGGGATTCCGGCGTGGACGTCATTGTTGCCCAGCGCAAGGGCGGGAAGAATTACGATCTTGCCGTGGAAGACGGTTTTACGCCGGTGACGGCCGAAGAAGCGGCCCAGCAGGCGGATATTATTCAGATTCTGACGCAGGACCATTTGCAGGGCGAGATTTATGAAAAGAGTATTAAGCCTTATTTGAAGGCCGGTAAAACGCTGCTTTTCTCGCATGGGTTCAATATTCATTTCGGCTATATCAAACCGCCGAAAGATGTGGACGTCATTATGGTGGCTCCCAAGGGGCCCGGCGCTCTGGTGCGGACCCAGTTTGTGGAAGGCGGCGGCGTGCCCTGTCTCGTGGCGGTTTATCAGGATGCCAGTGGTCAGGCGCTTGCGACGGCCTTGGCGCATGCCAAGGGAGTTGGCGGCACCCGGGCGGGTGTCATCGAAACCAATTTTAAAGAAGAAACGGAAACCGACCTGTTTGGTGAGCAGACGGTTCTCTGCGGCGGGTTAAGCGAGTTGATCCGTGCCGGTTATGAGACTCTGGTGGAAGCCGGTTATCAGCCGGAGATGGCTTACTTTGAATGTCTGCATGAAGTGAAGTTGATTGTGGACGCCGTCTTTGCCGAGGGATTGAGCGGCATGCACCGCCGGGTTTCCGATACCGCCGAATACGGAGATTACACGCGCGGTCCGCGGGTGATTACGAAGGAATCCCGCGCAGCGATGAAGCAGATTTTGAAAGAAATTCAGTCCGGCGAATTTGCCCGCGAGTGGATTGAAGAAAATAAAAAGGGACGTACGAATTACAACCGGCTGCGCAAGGAATGTGACGAGCATCCGGTCGAAAAAGTGGGAGCCGAGTTGCGGCGTATGATGCACTGGATCCGTCAACCCGGTTCCGGAAATGCCCAGCCGGATGCCCGCGAAGCGCGGATGACCTGAAAAATTTAACAATGGATTCGTCTGGCCTTAAATATCATGGCAAACAGGAAAGAACGTCGCATCTACATTTTCGATACCACACTGCGTGACGGCGAACAATCGCCGGGTGCCTCCCTTACGCCTGAAGAAAAACTCCGAATTGCCCGCCAGCTGGAAAAACTGAACGTCGATGTGATTGAGGCCGGTTTTCCGGCTTCCTCTCCGGGAGAAATGCAGGCCGTCAGTATGATCGCTGAGCAGATCCGCAAGCCCGTGATCTGCGGCTTGTCCCGGATGATGCCGCGGGATATTGACGCATGCCGCAAGGCCCTGGAAAAAGCACGGCGTAAACGGCTGCACGTTTTTCTGGCGACTTCCCAGATTCATCGTCAATACAAGCTGAAAAAAGACAAGCGGGAAATCATGCAGCTGGCGGTTGAAAATATTCAGTCCGCCCGGAAAGATTTTCGCGAAATCGAGTTTTCGCCCGAAGATGCTTCACGGACAGAGCCCGGATTCCTGATTGACGTGGTGAAAGCAGCCGTCGGAGCCGGGGCCACCTCGGTCAATATTCCCGATACTGTGGGGTATACGGTTCCTGAGGAGTTCAGCGAAGTCATCCACCGGCTGGTTAAAAAAATTCCGGTATTGGGGAAAAGTGTTGTGCTGTCGGTGCATTGTCACAATGACTTGGGACTGGCGGTGGCGAATTCGCTGGCGGCGATTCAGGCCGGCGCGAATCAGGTGGAATGCACCATTAATGGTATCGGAGAGCGCGCCGGGAATGCGTCACTGGAAGAAATTGTGATGGCGATTGATACGCGCAAGGATTTCATTAACTGCCACACAAATATCCGGCTGAAGGAAATCAGCAAGACTTCACGCCTGGTTTCTCACTTGACGGGTATGGTGATCCAGCCCAACAAGGCCATTGTCGGGCGTAATGCCTTTTCTCATGAGTCCGGCATTCATCAGGATGGCGTTCTGAAAAAACGTCAGACTTACGAAATCATGAACCCGAAGCGGATCGGTTTGTCGGGCAATCAGCTCTTGCTGGGTAAATTGTCCGGCCGGCATGCTTTTCGGGAACGTGTGGTGAAATTGGGATTCTCTTTGAAACCCGAAGAAATGGATGTGGCCTTTGCCCGTTTCAAGGAACTGGCGGATAAAAAGAAATATGTTTTTGATGAAGATATCGAAGCGATTGTTCAGGAAGAAGTGATTCAGATCCCTGAAACTTTTCACCTGGAGCGCTTGAAGATCGAGACCGAAACGAACAAGCCGCCTCGGGCGTGGGTGACCATTGCGTTTCACGGGAAAAAAGAATCGGCGTCTTCTGACGGAGACGGGCCGGTGGATGCCTGTTATAAAGCGATCGAAAAGATTATTAACTCCGGTGCCAAGGTGGTGCATTACGCCATTCAGGCCGTGACCAGCGGTAAAGATGCCCAGGGTGAAGTGACGGCAAAGTTGCGCGTCCGGGGGCGGGAAGTTACGGGCCGTGGAACCAGCACCGACATTATTGAAGCCAGTGCCAAAGCCTATCTCTTTGCGATCAACAAGGCAATGACGCATTCGTTGAATCAGGGAACGGCAGAACCGTCACCGGTGTGAAGCAGGGCGGCTCATTTCGTCTGTTTGGAATTTTTGGATACCCGCTTGCGCATACGCTGTCGCCGCAAATGCAGGAGGCAGCCTTTCAAAAGGCGGGTTTGAAAGCTTTTTATCTTCCCCTGGAATTCCACTCCCGTCTTTTTATGGATTTGATGAAGCGCTTGGACCGGTTGCCATTAACCGGATTCAATGTGACGGTCCCTTATAAAGAACGCATTCTGCCTTATCTCGATGCGTTGACCGAGGAAGCCCGCCACATCGGTGCGGTCAATACGGTTTACCGGCGCGGGAATCGCTGGATCGGAACCAATACCGACGCTTTTGGGTTTGTTCGTTCTTTGGAAAAAGATGCCGGATTTCGTGCGGCGGGGAAATCGGCTTTGATCGTGGGTGCGGGTGGCGCGGCACGCGCCGCGGCGTTCGGACTGGCGCGGCAAGGCGCGAGGCAGGTACTGATTGCGAACCGGCGTTTTGCACGGGCGCAAGAGCTGGTTCGTTTTTTTAGAAAGCGTTTTCGGCGTTGCCGGTGGACCGCTCTGAAATTGGAGGAAGGATCCATTCGTTCCGCGCTGGAGCAATCGGATGTCGTCATCAATGCAACGGCGGTCGGATTGAAAGCGAGGGATGCCTCGGTCATTCCCGCGTCATGGATTCCGCGCGGAGGAAAAGACAAAAAACTGTTTTTTGATTTAATTTACCGCCCGGCTGAAACGTCCTTTTTGAAAGCCGCAAAGAAACGAGGGCATAGAATTCTCAATGGTATCGGAATGCTGGCTTATCAGGGCAGCCGCGCCTGGGAATGCTGGACGGCGCAGAAAGCTCCGGAAGTCCTGATGAAAAAGACTTTGATCGCTTTGCTGCAGAAGGCATGAAATGATTTTTCCGGCACTGGCAGTTTTTTTGTTCGGGTTGTTGATTGGCAGCTTTTTGAATGTTTGTATCTATCGGATGCCTCGCGGCGAATCCGTTGTATGGCCGGGATCGCGTTGTCCCGCCTGCCGGAAGTCGATTGCTTGGTATGATAATATCCCGGTGATCGGTTATCTGATTTTAGGCGGCAAGTGCCGGTTTTGCCGGGCGCCAATTGCCTTGCGCTATCCGGTGATTGAAATTGTAACGGGGCTTGCCTGGATGGCCCTTTGGCTGTTTTACGGCTGGACGCCGAAATTCGGGGCCGGTTTGTTTTTATTTTCGATCTTGATTGCGGTGATGGTGACTGATTGGGAAACGGGTTTCATTCCGGATGGTTTGACCCTTCCGGGGTTGCTGGCCGGAATCGCCTTAAGTGCGGCATTCCCTTCAATGCACAATGCCGCGGCAGTGACGGACGGCTTTTTGAGCTCTTTTATAGGAGTTCTGGCCGGTGGTGGTCTGTTGTGGCTGACGGGCTGGATCGGCACGATCATTTTTCGCAAGGACAGCCTCGGAGGCGGCGACATCAAGCTGCTGGCGATGATGGGCGCTTATCTGGGCGTGGCGAAGGTGCTGCTGGTTTTTTTTCTGGCGCCTTTTTTTGCATTGCCAATTGCCTTGTACACGCGGTTCGTGATCAAGGTGGAAACAATTCCATTCGGGCCGTATTTGGCGCTTGCGGGTATGGTGCTTTTTCTTTTTGGCGACCGGATTGTTCCGGTATTTTTTATCATCTGAAAAAAAGCGAGGTATGGAAATGCTGCGATATATCACTTGCGGTGAATCCCATGGTCAGCATATGGCGGCTATTCTTGAGGGAATGCCCAGCGGCCTTCAGGTGGATGAAGCAGCCTTGAATGTTGAAATGGCCCGCCGGCAGCAGGGATACGGCCGCGGAGGACGGCAAAAAATCGAGCAGGACAAGGTTCAGATTATTGGCGGCATGGTTCAGGGAAAAACAACGGGCGCTCCCCTGGGTTTTCTTCTGACGAACAAGGATTTCAAAATCAGTGAAATGCCGGAATTATTCCGCCCGCGGCCGGGGCATGCGGATTTGGCGGGAGCGTTGAAATATGACCAGAATATACGGCCGGTCCTGGAGCGTGCGAGTGCCCGTGAAACGGCAATGCGCGTTGCCGTGGGAGGATTGTGCATTCAGTTTCTGAAAG
>CAZGID010000091.1:0-9417 GCA_964526065.1 uncultured bacterium | reverse complement strand
TCAAGCAGCAGCCGCTGACCGAAACGCTTCTCCAAAATCTTTCGGCGGGCCGCTACGTACATTTGAAAACGCTCCTGGATTCTCTGACGGAAGAGGGAACGGCGGATCAGACCCGGCTGCAGACTTCGATTCGCCAGATGGCGTTTGAATTTCAAAGACGTCATTTGCTGCGGGCGGACCGCAAAGCCGCGATGGAATTTAATGGAAAATATCAGGCTTATGTTTCCGGCGAGCTGGATGCGGGAGAATTCCTCAAATACACCGTGGATTTCGGAAAAGAATGGGGCATGCGTCCCAATTTGACGCCGATCATGAAGGATCTCATCGGACAGGTTGAGACGCTGACAACAGTTAAAGGGTCCCGCCTTTTTGATGAACTGACCTTTTTCCTGGAGGAAATGGAAGATCGCCTGGCACAAACAGCGGCAGAGAAAAAGCTGGCAGCCGGCTTTCAGCAGGTGCGATTTCTGGAAAAACTGGCGGGACTGGAAGTCACGCGTGAGGAACTGGACGAATACCGCATGGCCCCCGAACCTTACCTTGCCTTGCTGTCTTCCGATCAAGACGCCATTCGGGCGGCTCTGGCTTTTTACCGCTTCGCCCTGGAGCGGGATGAAGTTTTTCACGAGAGAATTGAAAAGCTGATGCAGGATCGCGGGACACGTGCCGCGGTTTTTGTTTCCGGGGGTTTTCATACACAGGGATTGGAACGCCTGCTCCGGCGGGACGGGTATTCCTATGCGGTTGTTATGCCGCGCATCCGGGACTTGGCGGGTTATGAAAATTACCGCGGCCTGATGACCGGAAATATTTCTTACCGGAACTATCTGGAAACCAGCTTTTATGATGCCTTTATTCGGCACTTTTCCGACCGGATTGCGTTAGAACTGAAGCCTGAAAGATATCCGCATGTGCTGCGGCACTGGCGGGATGAAGTCATCCGACGTGTTGCGGAAGAAGGCCGGATCCGGGAAGCGTCGGACTACACGGCTTATATTGACCGTCTTTTTGAAGTTTACCGGAATACGTATGGCGCCGGTGCGGGCAAATCGCCCGACAAATCGGTTTATCAAAGCGAACTGGAACGCTTCCGGGATGAAATGCTGGGAGGTATTTTAAATCGCTGGGAAAACCAGCTTGAAACCTTTACGGATGGAATCCGGCGTCTCTGGTCGTCGGGCCGTCTGGATCGTGCCGAAGTAACGCGCTTGACGGAACGCGCGGTGGCCGCCGGCGCCGGTCTTAAAAATCCGGGTCCGGCCAATGCCTTTATTCCGAAGCATCCCGATGAAGCCGCCATTATCGGGATGATGACTGGTTTGCCGGTTCCTGCCGCTACGGTGGATCAGATTCAGAGCGGTTTGCTGGACCCCGGGCCGGTGGAAGCCTCGGATATTCTCGACAATGATGAAGTGGTGCTGGAAACCGCGCGGCGACTTTTTGACAGCGGACGCGCTCTCGAAGCATCGGATCTGGCGGATACGCTGGAAACGCCCGATATGGATCCGTTGATTGACCGGGTAGAAAGCTTTTTGGATCCATCGCTGCGTAACCGGATTACCCGGGACGCAATTCGCGGGGCGCTTCATCGAGAAGTCACACGCTTACGTCAGGTTTCCCAAAAACCGGCCGAAGCGGAACCAGCAACAGCCGCACCCCCGGCCGCCCTGGAGGCCATGGAAGCCGAAATGGCCCGCATGCGCCGCGCGATTGAACAGCTGACGGAAGCCACGGATCCCGATGTGGCGCGTAAGGTGAAGGCGACACTCAATCCTGACGGTTCTCAAATTCGTGCCGTCCGGGCCAACCGCCGGACGCCTGTGATTGCGCCAGTGCTGCGTCCCGAAAGCCGCGATCCGGAAGCTGTGGCAAAAATTGATCAGGCGCTGCAGGAATCGGCCGACGGTTTGCTGCGCTACGACCGGTTTATGGAGATCGCCCTCGATACCTATTATCGTCAGACCGAAGTTGGAATCGGCGGCGATTTTGTGACGGCCGCTTCCGAATTTGGTTTTGCGGAAGGGCTGGTCGAGCAGACTTATGAAATGTGGAATCATCTCGATCGCCCGGAGGATTTTACGATTGTGGAAATGGGAGCCGGGCGGGCCCTTTCCCTTGTTCAGAATTTTCTGCAAATCGCCCGCAGCCGTTATCCGGAATTTTATGAAAACCTTCGTTACACCGTTGTGGAGAAAGCCCTTCAGGCGGAAACGGGACAGGAACCTTCGGGCTGGCAGTGGCAGTTGGTTAAGCAAGCGCACGGCGAGCGGCTTTCTTTTCACAGCGGCTCTGCAGTGAATTCACTGCCGGCCGTTCAGCGCGGCGTCTTTCTTTCAAATGAATTGCCGGATGCCTTTCCGGTTCGCCGCGTCCGCCACATGGAACTCGAAGATCCGCAAACCGGCGAAACCGAAAAGATCCTTGTCGAGACGTACATCCGACGGAATGCCCGGGGGGATTATGAAGAAATCTTCAATCAGCTGGACTCTGAAAATCCGGAGGATCAGAAAGTGATCCGGTATGTCGAAGAACTGCGGTCGCTGCGGGGCGCTGAGTATGTGGACCGGATTCTGGATCAACATGAACTGGGCGTGAATCTGGGGGCGGAAGAATGGCTGGCCAATATCGACAGCCATCTGGAAAGTGGATACGTGATTACGATTGACTATGGTTTTGCAGAAGACAACGATCCGCGGCGCTTGACACTGGATGTGGTGCGTACCAAAGGCATGGTGGCGGACCGCAAGCCCGAGAATGCCCTGATCTATACCGGTCGTGTGGATATGGATCACATGGTGGAATTCCTTCATTTAAAAAATCTCAAAGCGCTTCGGGAACAGCGCGGCGAAAGTCTGGGGCTGGAGGCAGCTGGACCGCTCGTTGATCAGAAGGTTTTTTTCGAAAATCTGGGAAGCCGCGGAAGTTTCATTGGCCAGAGCGGTAATTTTCGCGTCCTGATTCATCGGAAAGGCGTTGAGGATCAACCGCTTTCGGGATTGCGGCGCCTGCCGGAAAGTTTTGTGCGCCTGCAGCGCCGGATTCAGCAACTCGATAGTTCCTTCAGGTCAACGGATGCAGAACAAAACGGAAATGAACTGGCGGAAGCCATTCGGGCGCTTGGTCCCGGCGTATCCCTTCGCGACCCTGTTGTGGCCGGATTTCAAAGAACGATTACACACCTGGTACAAGTGAAAAAAGTGGCGATGACCGAATCCCTGAGTGAAGCCCTTGAAGGCTGGATGGGGTCCTGCTCCTCCTGTCCGCTGTTCCTGGCGCGTCAGGCCGTTCAGATGAACGCGGTAACCAGCGAAACGGAACTTCAGACCGGCGCCCGCGGGTTAGGTTCGTTGCTGCAGCTGGCGTCGCATTTGCTGGAGCGCCTGGGACTGCGCGATGCCCTGCAGCTGGATCAGGAACCGGAAGCCATTTCAACGCCCGAGGCAATCGGTTTGCTGGACCGGGCGATTCAGGTGCTGATGCGGCTTTTGTCCGGAAAAAATGCGGCAAGTGATGCCTTGAGGGATGAACTGCGTGAAAATTATGATGCCTTGCTGGCACGGGCCGAAGCCCGCGCCGAGACTCCGGAAGACCGGGAAGCCGTCCGTTCGGTGCGGCAGCGGTCCGAGTCCCGGATGGAGGCTTCCGAAGAGGGAAGCAATGTCGCCGTACTTTCCTCCAGAGACGATCCGGAAGCCGTTCTTCCTCCCGTGTCTGAAACTGTGGCGCCGCCGCCGGTTTCTCTGGTGGCAGAAGCTTCATCGGCCTCCGGTTCTGAAGACGCGGCCGGACGATTGAAAGAAAAATTCCGCCGCGAACTGGCGGAAAGGGTGGCGCTGGAGCAGCAGCTGGAAACGGTTCGAGCGGATCATAGGCAGTGGCGCGAGCGCGCAGCTGCCGAGACGAATCCCGAACGGCGCCAGGAAATGCTTCAACAGGCTGACGGAATCCTGAATGAAGGGCTGCGGATTGAAAGGGCGCTGAAAGAACTGGAGAGCGAAGCGGAAGCGCTCGGCCGCCGGGTGTATGAATCCCGCGATTTCGATTTTGTTCGGGATATCGTGGCGACGGGATTGGATCATCATGAAGCGCTTCGAAGCGACAGCGCCCAACTTGCCGTTTTATCCCAGGCGCTGGCGAATCAACATCTAACGGCCGAACAGCGGACAACCCTCTATCAGATGACTCGTGCCCGTATTCAGACGTCCGCGCCGCTTGTTGAAAGCTTGAAAGCTGTTCGGCCGGAAGCGGCCCTCCGGATTCGTAATGGATTGACCGATCTGATTTTTGAAATGGTGACACGCGAAGGAAATGTGGCCCAGGTATTTGACCGGGTGGAAGCGGAATATGAAATGAGCGGCGATCCGGCGGAAACCGTGGCGACTTATGAAGGCCAGGCGGTGGGCGACGTGCTGCCCGCCTTTGAAAAGCAATTGTTGGAAGATGAAGCCATGCAGGTTTTGCTGGGCGATGAACGGTTGTGGGATCAGGACCGGTTGATGATTTATTCCAGCAAGACGTTTTCGGAATTGATGCTGCGTGCGGTGCCCGCGGCCCGGCGCGGCGAATCTTCCGCCCGGCTCGGATTGAGGCAAATCCAGAAGGAAATTGTGGCGAGTATTTCCGACGAAAAGGTAAGCCTTGGTTCTACGTCGGTTGGGAAAACGATCGTCGCCTTTTTGAAATTTGGTCACGAGATTTCGCTGGCGCGCCAGCATGGAGACGATCTGGTGACCATGTCGATTGCTGAGACCCGCTCCAAAGCCGCGGATTTTGTCGAAGGACATGCCCGGCCATCGATGAAGTTCGGGAAAGATAAAGTGAAACTGAGAATCCGGCACGACACGATCGGCCGGTTGTTCGGTATTCGGGAAGTCGTGAATGTTCAAAAACTGCTGGAAGACCGCGATTTTGAAAGTCTGGAAGCCGCGCTGAAAAACAACTACGTTCATCTGATTATCGCGCCGGATCAAATCGGATTTGCGGCGATGACATTGCGCAAGGAAAAGCCGCAGCTTTACGATCTGTTTATCTCCCGCCTGGAATCCTTTGGTATCGAGGAAATCGACAAGTTTCTGTCTGCCCAGACGCAGTTCATTATTTCGGATACGCAGAACGCCGCACCCAATCCGCAGGATTATATCGAAAAGATCAAAAGGCTGTTTGACCGCGTTCAGCCTGAATTTGATGCCGCCGGTGTATCCAAGAAGATTCGCTTTTATGAAGACAGCAGGCAGGGAGAAGAAGCTTTGGATAAATATGATTTGGCGGGTGCGGCCATGATTATCGTCATCGGAAAAGGCAAGAACAAGCGGGCTTACCTGTCCAAACGCATGCGGGAGCTGCTCATGCGCGACAATGCCTTTGAACTGCGTGAAATCGAAGAAGCCCTGCAGGCCTTTGCGATGTCGTACGGGACCGAATTTGTGGAAACGCTCTCGGGCGATCTGGCGCCGGTGGAGCGCGGCTCGCAGCAGACCACGCAGTTCAGCGGCCGGGTAACCAAGCTGATTCTTGCGTTTTCGGCCAATGCCATTAATGAAGCCAAGCGGGCGGCTTTGGAGGCCGAGCTGATTCCATTGACGGGTGAGCCGGAGAAAAATGCCGCCCGGATTCAGGAGATTACAAAAAAAATTGAGAGCCTGGTGACGATTACGAGCGAAGAGTTAGAGAACTCCCTGACGCAAGCTACCGATGTCAGTCTCGGAATTCTGAAAGATATTCTGGAGCATGCCAAAAAACAAACCCAGATCGTTACGGCCGAAGCGTTACAGCTCGGCACGACGCTTCGCGTTGGAGAAACCGAAGACATCAGCCGGGGCAGTGCCGTTGAAGTCCGTCGAATCCAGGTTGGTGGATGGGATTATCTGGCCATTGCCGGCCGGCGCGGGACGGAATTAATCCCTTGGGAAGCGATTCCCGATGAAACCGAGGGGCAATTGGGCATTCCGGTACACAATAATCATCTGGCTATGGTCCGCCGCGGCGATGCGCTCGTGCTGCGCAAGCATGTCCGGGTCACAGGCACCACGGCCACGTATACGCCGCTTTCTACAATTTTGATTGGTGCCGATACGGTTTTTTCCGACCGCTCCCAGTTTACGGCCGGGGAAATGATGGATGCCGCCGGCAAAGTCATGCGCGCTCCGCTGACCTACGAAGAGGTAACGCCCGAACTTGTCGCAAACGATGTGCGGGCTTCGCAGGAAACCAAGGAACGCGATCTGGATGAAGCGCGCACCGGGAATCAGGCGCGGCTTTATGAAGTCGACGAAAATGATGTGTCAACGGCGGTCGAGGGGGCGCTTTCATCCGTCCGAAACGGATTCTCCTCGTTTGTGATGCTCGAGCGCAAGGAAGACTTTGACCGGGCCGTCGCCGCCATTCAACAGAATGACGATCTTGCTTTTGAAGAGGTTCAGATTGGCGAAAAAGTGGCAGAAGCCAAAGGGGAAAAAGCCAGGCTGGAGAAAGAAGTGAAGCAGCTGCAGAAAGAATTGGAAGGCTGGGCGGATAAGGGAATCAAGCCGGCCGAACGCGCAACGGCTGAAAAGAAGCAGGCCGATTTCAATGAAAAACAAAATCAACTGCAGGCAGCGGACCAAAAAATTCAATTGTCGATTGAAGCGTGTAAAAAAGCACTCGCGGATATGCGTGCGGGTAATCGGTATCTTTATCTGATTCATGCCCAGACGGACGCCGAACTGATTCCAGCCGTCGCCGGACTTGCCAATTCCAAGGGAGAGCCGGCACTGGTGATCACGAATAACATTGTGGATACGCTTCAGGGTATCGACTTTGAAGGAGATTGGACACAGTTCATCAAATCCGCACAGTTTGGTATCCGTGAAATCATGCAGGCCATGGGCCGCATTGTCCGCGGCTCCAATACGGTCGGGCATCGTTATGTGCTTTTGCCGAAACGCGAATTCCTGAATGCCAAAAATCAAGTCGTCAAATTCCGCGACAGTCTCGAGCGGGCTCTCGGCCTGATCCGGGAGGATTTTGAAGCGAATCTGGAACGCGCACTTCTGGAAGACCGGATTGAGTTTTCAATCTATAACCAGCAGATGAACGATAATGAGTTCCGCACGGCTCTTGAGTTGATCGGGAAATTGAAAAACAATCAGCCGTTGACGCCCGTGGAGTGGTTTCAACTCACTTCGACCTACTATTACATCGAAAACGATATTTCGTCGGCCCTGTTGCACAAAATTAACGAAAATATCAAGGGAGGTGCCAACCGTCTCTTCCGGAATCTGATTCAGGAGGCGGAAGACCGCGGGGATGCCGCGGCCTTTAATGCGATCGATCAGGCTTATGTCCATTATCAAAACCGCCAGCAGCGCAATGAAGACGTTGATTTGAGCTATCGCGCCAAGGATTTGATCCGCGGCCGTGAGCGGCTGCGTTACAGCGTCTTGAATGAACTCCGGGCTCAGCAGGAAGCTCTGGAACGGGCATTCGACGCTTTAGGCGGGAATCTGCAGTTGGTGGAAGATGCGGCTGAAATTTCCCCGGAATGGCGGACGCATGCCGACCCGAAACTGCGCATCCGGGCTTATCTCGGTGATTTGCGTGAAGCGCGCGGCGAGTTGCTGCATGGCCGGGCTCCGCAGGCGGGGAGAGCGCCGCCGGTAAACGCCATCCGCCGGGAACGCGACAGCCTGTTGACGGCCTCTTCGCCGGTCGAGGCTGTACGGATTGCCAACCAGTATGAAGGTTTAATTCTGGATCATGAAGATATTTCCCATGGCCTGCGCGAAGCCGTGATTCATACGAAAACACATGCCGCGGCGTCCAGTGCTCTGCAAAACGTGAGCGCTGCCCAAATTCAGACATTGGAGAATCAAGGACTGATTACCGCCCCGGCCTCGGAGGCTACCGATGCAGATGCGGCGCGGGAGTGGACCCGCCAGGACGGCCGGGCCTTTGGCAAAATGCTGGAAGATCTGAATGGCCTGAGTACCGCTCAGCGCCGGACACTGGTATCTCAGATTGCCAATCTTCCCGAACATCTTGCCCGCGGCCTTCAGCAGGAGCAGCCGCTTTCCGGTGAAGTCTCGGTGGAACTGGCGCAGTTTCTTTATCAGAGCGGTCTCATTGATCTCGTCGATTATGGCGGGCGCGGCCTCTATCAACTGCTGGCGGTGGCGACCGCTTTTGAAGAGGGCAATGTGGCGCCGGGGCAAATAACTTCCGACCTTCTTTTCTCGATTTACGGGGATGGATCCGAACAGGCTGTTCCGGGCCGCATTTCGGCGCGCGTTCTGGAACTGAGCCGCGGCATGCCGCGCCAGGTCGAACAATACCACCGCCGGCTGGCAGGAACCCAGCAGAGAGTTCAAAAGAACCGTCGTGCCAGCCGCAAAATTCACCTCCGGCGCCCCTGGGACGAGGTTTTTCGAAAAGGCTGGGGCCAAAAAATCAAAAACTGGTTTACGAATACGCGGCAAAAATTTTACGAATGGAATGCATCCCGGCTGGCCTCTCATCTTGAGAATCTGACCGGTGCTTTCCGGAGAGCGCCGGCGTGGTTGGTCGTCTATTTGCCGGATGACGAGCCCCCGGAAGATTTTGACACGGCCCTGTTGCTTTCCGGATGGAAGCTCAATTCGGAAGAACGCGAAGTTTTGCTGAACATGCTGGCTTTTTATCCGGCGCAGGAACTGGCCGGGCTGGGACGGGAAAACTTTTTTTATCTGGCGGGTGAAATGCGCCGCGTGGAACCGCTGGCTGCTATTTTGGTCGAGGAAGACGGATTTCCGGATTTGGAAACCGCCCGCCGGCATGTGCGGGATTATTTGATGGAAAAGGCCCGTTTCCGCAAAGAGACGCAGGGCTGGCGCGGCTGGTTTCGGGGCTGGCGCAGGCCGTCGCTGCGAGAGAATCTGTTTCGTCATGCAGTCCGGGAAGCCGGTCTTCCGGCGCTTGAAAATCAGATCGACCGGTTTCTTTTAAGAGAAGCGGCCGGCCGGATAGCCGGCGATGCCTTTGAACAGGAAGGCCGGGAACTGGAACGCCTTCTGGAGGGACATGCCCGTGCGGCGGACGCGCTGGCCGATTCCCAGTACCGTGTGACAGGCGCGTTGAATCTGGCACAGCGCTGGAGCCAATGGCCGGTGCGGGACCGCATTTCAAAATTAATGGGGGCCGGTTCATTTATTGGTTTCTGGACCGGCGGACCTCTGGCCGCCGTCTTCGGCGCTCTCGCCGGCATCGGGCTTGCATTCCTGCCCTTGGGAGGACTTTTAAGGCGGCTCGAGCAATGGCTGGGATTACGGGCGCTGCTTTCCAACTATCAGCAGGCCAATCAGGAAGCCCGGGCATCCGGGAAATCGAAACCCTATCCATCCTGGGGGGTGCTGCAGTTTCAATCCTGGCGATCCGCTTTTCGCCGCTGGCGTCATGGGCTTGCCG
>CAZGID010000090.1:0-9440 GCA_964526065.1 uncultured bacterium | reverse complement strand
GGTGCGGGAACATTACCGGAATTTGATGCAGTCTTTTGGTTTTACGTCGGATGAAGCGCGGGTGGCGGCCGCGCTGGATGAGAAAGTCTGGGCGGCTCGGGAAAATAAAAAGCGCCACCTCGGAAGTTATATCCACGAACAGCGGAAGTCGGCGGGTGTAAGCCGGGAAGAAGTGCTGCGCCGTTATTTTGCGGAAGAATTGAAGCCCGAAGACGACTTGACGCTGGATCGAATTCTTTATGCCGGAGAGCGGGAAGCGGTTTCTTATGAATCGCTGGCGCGTCTGACACAGGGATATCATCCGGAACTGGCGGGTATTCCGCTGCGCGATTGGGCACGCTTTCTGGAAGCGATTGCCGATCAGCCCGAATTGAAATCACTTCGGGGTGCAACGCTTGCTGAAATCGTGACGGCTTTTCGCCGGGTGCAATCCGCAGGCATGGATCGTCTTGAAAATCTCGAAGACGGAAAATCGCTTTCGGATTTCTTTGAGGACACTGGTTTTTCAACACTCGAGAAAATAGCGGCGGCGGTGCTTTATTATCCGGATATAACGCCTCAAAGCGCCACTCAAATGGAAAATCTGTCTCTCCTCATGCCTTTGCTGGAAACGTATGGCCCTCAGGATCCCCAAACGGGCGCCGTGTTATCTGTCCCGCAAGCGTTATCTCTGCTGGCGGGCGAGGCCGATGAAGCCCTCACGCAAAGAGCACAACAGTTGATTCAGACATTTCTGCGTGTGGATGTGCCTCTGAATCAACCGCTTACCCGATTGGATTTACGGAAAATTTATCAAAACGCTGTGGCGGAAAGTGGTGAAGCCGATCCGGAACGGACCGCCCGTTTGCGGCAAGCGCAGGCGCGCGTCGAACTGGCGATCGGCGAACAGTATCTGATTGAAACTTCCCGGGTGAAAGGCAGTTTTCGCGGCAAAGGATACGAGTGGCTGAACCGGGCGGTGGAGACAGATGAAACGGTAAGTTCTCGGGCGCAAACACTGATGACGCGCTACCGGGTGCGTCCGGATGTGGATGCGCGTCCGGCGGCGGAGGAAGTGCCGTCTCCGCAAGCGATGGCAGACGCTTTAATCACACCGGAACAGCGTTCGGAATACCGTGACCGGATCGAAAAGATACGGAATTCTTCGGAACGGCTGCTGGAGCTTAAGGCGCTTTATGACCGCGGCGGCGCGGACCGCGAGCGTGCGATCCAGTACATTGTGCGCGGTATGAATCTTTTTGGCGGACAGGCCATTGATCCTGCCCGGTTGCGCGATCTGGACTTCCGGGTGTCATGGGCAAGTGAAGATGAATTTCTGAAAGACGCCGTGGCGCTCGGGCTTCCGGATGTGCCGGTGGTCAAGATTCTGGTCGATGGCGATGACCTTGCCTACCTGCGGGAAATCGGATTCTTTTCGGAAACCGGAAAAGCAAATGCCACGCGGCCGGAACAGACCCCTTCTATTAATAAAGAAACCGGTGAAGTGATCCAGGCCGGCGGGGATTTGTGGGGCGATGAAGCGCATGTCTTTTCACAATCCGGTTATCTGGTCGCGCAGAAAGGCAACGAAGAAGAAGACATTGAGCATGAGTTCAAGCACGTTATCGACATTCTGCGGCCCGCGGCCAATCCGGAAGATCCCAAGGCATATCTGGCCGAAGCTTCCAAAAAACTGATGGATGAAAATGAAGCCTATCTGATTCACAAACTGCTTCGCAAGCGCAAGCTGGACGGGCGTGATTATCAAAATGAAAATATCGAAAACGGACCCTTGTTTTCCTACATCATGGATGCCTTCAATGCCCGAGAGCGGGAAATCAAGGTGCGCCGCTGGCAGCAACTGCGGCTTCAGGAACTTCAGGCGCAGACGCCGCAATTAGGAAGCAAAGAACTGCAGCAGATGCAGGCGGAATCCGCGGCTTACCAGAACCGCTTGAGATCGGGACAGGAAGGGCAGGAGAAAGTATTTGTGGCACTGGATGAGCGTGTCGAGCGGGAATCAGCGGATGATTTGGCGGAATTGCTTGAAGAAAAGGAAAGCAAATTGCTTGAAATGCGGCAATTGCAGGAAGCCATGCGTTATCTTGAGCGGTATTTATCGCCGCAGCAGCTGGTGTATCTGGCAAGCGCTGCCGAAAAACCGGCTGATTTGATTCAGTTTCTGGATCAGGATGAAGAAGCGCTTATCGAATTTTCCCGCACAGCGCCGACCTGGGCCACCGTCTTTGAAGTTCCGGCGGAACCTCTCAGAGAAGAACCGGCCGAAGAAGTACAGGAAACGGCGGAACGTCCCGAGGCGCGGCGTTTTGATCCGGCCGTTATCCGCCAAAAAGTTGACGAGCATCCGGTTTACCGGCATTTTCCCGAGCGGCGCAAGCAGAAGCTTCTAGAACTGGTCGACCGTTTTCAGGATATGGAATTGGAAATTCCCGTGATTGCGGATGCTTCGCCTTGGCAGGTTCCCGTATTCGGAGCGCGCGACGAAACGGATGCGGAGCTTATCGCATCGGGCACGGCCCGGGATACCGGCCTTCCGGATATCAAACGGGTGCGTCTGGGCGAGTATCTCGATACGTATATCCAAAAAATGGAATCTTACGGCTATGAACTGGAAGGGATCATGACCTACGGAAACTGGTGGGTATCGAACTACCCGCATGATCTCGATTTGGGACTAAGGTTTCGACCGCGGCCGGATCAAACGGAACTGTTCTCCGAAAGAATCCTTTTCCTGAACATGATCCGTGGCGGTGTGGAGGGTGCTCATCAGGTGGATCAGGCGAATCTCATGGTTTCCTCCGGAGAACATCGCTTTCCGGTGATTGAGGCCGAGACGCTGTTTCTGGAAGACCACCGTGCGGCCCCGAAAGACATTCTGGATTTTCCGGAAGTGGAGCGCCGCCGGTATTTCAATTATCTGATGGAGCGGGTCGATTCGGATTTGGTGAAGGGGGGCACACTTTACCAGCGGCTGGACCGGGCCGCGGCGCATTTGTCGCGATTGATCTTTTTACTTGATGCGGCTGGTTACAAAGACTTGACCGAAAAGACAAGACAGATGCTTGAAGCGCTGGATGAGGGCGAACTGAATGTTGAACGCGCGACCAAACCTTTCGGTGAATTGTATGCGGCCGTTTCGGGATTGCCCGAACTGCGGTCCGAAGCCCGTCCGGATACAATTCTGCAAAGTGTCTCTTTTGAAGAAGCAGCCGAAGCACTTGCCTCGGCCATTCAAGGTGCGTCAGAAACATATGCACGTCATCTTACCTCTTATTTGGAGCAGCGCCGCGCATCCGGAATGCCGGAAGATGAATTTAACAGTTTAAAGAATTCGACAACATTGCGTGATATTCCGGTTGTTTTTCAATTTCGTCCAGATGGGATTGACTTTGCTGTCAGTTCGAGAATTGTCCGCCGGTCAGAGGATTCCCCCGAGTTGGCAGAAACATCACATCAGACTTTATTGAGGGAAGCGGGGCTTAATTCCACCTATTCCATGCGGATGAATATTTATTACGATCCGCTGGGGCGTCCGATTCTCCGGTCATTGAAAGATTTGCTTATTCTTCCATTTAACGTGGGTCAAAAATATTTGTGGCAGTCTTTGAAGCCGGATGTGGAACAGGGATTGCTTCAACCCCTGGCCGCACGTTTGCGCGGTGAATCGCCTCCCGATATTACGGCTTCGCAGATCAATATGCTGGAAGGCATCCATGCGCGCTGGGAAGGCTATTACCGGCCGGAAGCACGGCAGGCGGGTCAGGTGCATGAGTTTGCCCAGGGCGGCATCGACAATGTGTTTTATGAAAATGGGCACCGGCAGATTCATGCCCATCTTTCCGTCAAAGACAATGGGATCGACGGCCGTCATGGTAAAGCTATGCGCGGTTTTCTGCGGAACGGGTTTGAAGGATTTTATACGGATATTATCGGCAATGAAAATCTGACGGCTTCCATTTCTCCGGCTGTACGACCGGTTGTGGAGACACTGCAAGACGAAACCCTTCGGGGCGTGGAATTTGATGTCGATTTTGGAAATCTCGAACCAAACGGAGGCTCCGATTCCGTTCGTTTAGTCTATCTTCAGCTTCATACGGGACGTTTTATCCGCGACTTTATCCGGACCACGGGGGACGAAAACGTCGATCCGACGGCGCAGCAACATCGCGAAGAACTGGAGGCCGAAGGAGAAAGTCTTTTTCCTGAAGTGGCGGCCGGGCCAGAGTTGGTTCAACGCGATGGTCAGATGAAGAAACGGTTGTTGCTGACCAATCTGGTGCAGAAAAAATATCCGGTCCAGCTCGAAATTCTGATTCCCGCCGACGCCGAATTAAACGCCGTCGATGAAAGCTGGGAAAGTGTGGATGTCCGGGCGCCGCCGGGAGCGGAGGCGATGCGTATGACGGTGCGGCTGGTTTCAGCCCATCCGGCATTGACGGCTTATTCTGAAAAGGAATTGTTCCGCCCCGATGTGCTCGCATTCCGGGATCAGCTTCTGGAGAATGTTCGGCGCTGGGAAGAAGAAATCTTTGAAGCCAGAAAAATGGATTCCCACCGGGCTATGATCGAAGAGTACAAACGCCTGCTTTTGCGTTACAAGGCCAATCGAGGTGATGAAGAAGTAGGGGAGCAGATCAGCCGGCTGGAAGAAAGCATGCGCTATGACCGGGTGCTGAAACGCGGCACGCCTTCCGTTCGTGATATGTCGGACAAGGATTTTGATGATATCGCGCTGTTTAAATACGATACTTTCCAGAACTCCCTGATTACAACGCGCTTTCTGATTTCGCAGGAGGTGGCGCTTGCCGGTTCCTGGCAGTACTTGAGTTACTTCGGGCGGGATACGATGCTCTCTGCCCGGGCCCTTCAGAAGCGTATTCAGCCCAAAGTATTCGAAAACCTTTTCCGGTCTGTGCTGGATCGTGTGAACGAAAACGGCGAAGTGGCACATGAAGAGGATCTGCGGCGTGAAGGAACCGCTCCCCAGCGGCTGGACCACCGCATGATGGACGGGGAATTCATGCTGCTGGCCATGGCGCGGAATTCCATGCGTCTCTCTGATGAACTTTCAGAATCCGCAAAGCAGAATTTGATCCGGCAGAAGAAAAAATTCTGGAATGAAAAAAGTCCGCACCGCCCGGACAAGGAGAGCGTGAGCAACCTCGAAGTTCTGCAGCGCAATATCCGCTATGTTCTCGAGCGGGCGCGGGAAGCGGCCGGAAACCGGAACGGAGTTGCTTTGAAGAATGTGGATGAAAACGGGATTGGGGATCCGACCGGAAACTGGCGGGATGCCTTAAATTCCATGGCGCGAACCATGTATCCCGGGGATGTGAATTTTGAATGGGTGCTGACGGCGCTCCGGTCCATCCGTGAATTGGAACAGTCTTTCTTTGATCTGGGCCTGCCTTCGCCGCTTCCCGAAGGCTATGAAGTGGATGAAGCCCTGATTGAAGCCTGGGAAAATACAAAACAATCCTATCTGGTCCGGAAAACGCGGATTCAGCGAATTCAGAGCCTTAAAAAATGGTACCGCCACCATTTGCTTCTCGGTGGGGAAACGACGAACCATGCTCTGCGGCTGGCATCCAAGCTTCTCAGCCGCGGCGATGAAGAGCAGGCACAGATTAATTTCCGTTACTGGCGAAACCGGATTCGGGAAGTCCGCAAAGGAGAAGAAAAAATCCGAAGCCGGGAAGTCGCGGCGCTGGTTCGTGAAATTGAACGGGAACTGCGGCGGGATACCCGTTTTCCTTCCCGTTTTCCCTATTTTGCGCTCGGGAAAGATCTGGAAGGAAAGACGCTGGATGCGGTCAACGGCGACTATTCGACGTTTGCACCGCTAAACCAGCCGCTTGAGATATCCGACATTGCGCTTGCGCTCGCACCGGTTCTGACACCTGCTGAGCATGGCGGTTTATTTTACGACGAAGTCGGCATCCTGACGGCCAATCCGATGCTGGCGGCGCAATACAATGAACATCCCGTCATTCATCCTGTCGACGAAGACACCGGCCCTCAGGATGGCTGGAAAATGCTGGATCATGAGAGCTATCACGGCATGGTGATGTGGCCTTCCATGGTGAATTTAATGCAGATCGGACTTACCGAGCAACTGCGGCGCTTGCTGGAATCGGGCAACCGGCGTGAGGCGAAAATGCTGTTCGGGGCCATCGGGTTGATTCGCGGCGCATTGAACCGTTCCGGCGGATTGAAAAATCAGGAGGTGGTGGCGATTCATATTGATCCGGAAACCGGCCAGCCGATTCCGATGCCCTATATGGATACCATCGAATCCAATCCCATGCAGTTGTGGAATGCCGCTTCCGAACTGGATGTCCAGATGGAACAGGAAGAAATCAAACTGTTGATGGAAGAGGAATTCGGCAGTGCCATTCTGGATTACTGGGAAGCATCGCGTGACAATGATGCCGAAATCCGGCGCGATGTCACCCAGTGGGTAACCCGGCTTGTCGACCGTTCGGAGGCGCGGCGTGATCCGGGGAAAACTCTGAATGAACGGCTTGGTACCGTCGCGTCGCTTTTGAGTGAAACGCAGCGTGATTTGGAAGATTACCGCGCCATGCAGTTTGAGTATGAAGACGACGCGCTGGAAGAACGGGAACGGCTATGGGACGAAATTCTTCTCAATGTCGGTTTGATGGCCGAAGAGATGCGGGCAGTTTCCCGGGTACCTGGCAGACAAAAAAACCTTGCACGGACGACTATCCGGAATTTACGGTTGAATGTGCGCCGGATGCAGGAAGCGGTGAACAAACTATGGATGAAAGAAAATCCGCATATTCCGGTATTTCTGACGACGGGCACTTTGGGCCTTTTCGGCGGCGGGATCGCTTTTCTGTTTTCGCTGTTCACCTTAAATGTCATCGGAATCTTTATTTTCGGCGGCATGGCAGCGCTGGGCGGAGTGTTGGTGAATTACTTTTATTTCAAGGCCGCTCCTTTTCCCGTATTGCTGAGCGTTGAAGAGCCCGAAGAAGAGCCGGATCCATTCCGTTCCGAGGCTCGTGATGCGACTCCTCGAGTGATGGAAGGCGATGCCGTTCTGGAAGACCTGGCCGGCACGGACCGTTTTGTGGTTGAGGCCGGAATTTATCCCAACCGTGAAGACACCACGAATCAGGAATTCGAGCGCGACTGGGAACATTCCGTCCTCTTCGCTGCCGACCTACGGGATTATATCCGCCAGCGCCGCGGGGAATGGGAAACTCTTCCGGTGATCCGGGCCATGGAAATCGGGTTTGGAGCCGGGCTCGGTCTTCAAACCATGTTTCATCAACTGGCGGAGCTTCCCGGAAACCGGCGCATTCTGCTGGATGGCGTCGAAATTGAAGATATGATCTCAGAAAATGCCGAAGCTAACTTCCGTCACTATCTCCAAGCTCAAGGAATTGCTTTTCAGTATATGTATGAAACCACCGGCCGTATCCGGAGTTTCTATATTGAATCCGGTCCGCTTACCGGCAGCCACATCCGGCTCATGACCGTCGAGCCCGGCCATGAATTTGAATGGAGCCAAGACCGGAACTACGACATCCTTGCCTTCAATTCGCCCGTGGCGGTTCCACGTGATCAATTACAGGAACGGATGCGGAATGGCGAAGTGGTGGATCTGGCCTATGTGATTCCCGAGGAAGAACGCGACGAACTGTTGCAAAACAGTGCAAGCCGGCTCTCGGCGAACGGTGAATTGTTGCTCGGCGGCTATCAGGGCGAAGAAGAAGATCTGCAAATTCTGTTTTCGGGACGGTCATTTCAATGGCGCTTTCCCGAAGCGCCTTCTGAAGAGGAGGAATTAACAGATCCCCAACGGGTTCTTTTTGTTCTTCAGCGCTCTGAAGCCCGCGAGATGGATCCCAATCTGGTCGGCGGGCAGGCGAACTTCGAGTACCTTCAGAACGTGCACGATTTGATTCAAAAGCAGACGGCCGGAAAGTTACAGCCGCAATCCGGTTTTCCGGCTTCCGTTGCGCTTTATCCAGCTTCCGCTTCTGATATCTCGACGGCCTTTTTAGCCCTCGATCCCGAGCGCTTGCTTCTCATCGACAAGGCTTCGTTTCTCGAGAAAATCAGCAATCCGGCGACCCGGGACAGTGCAATTGCGCTCTATCTGGATTCAAAAGCCGATACCGGCTGGGTCGAAGAAAGAACCGCTACATTTCTGGGCGGGATCCGACCCAATTTGATGGCGGAACTTTCGCGAATGGGAGCTGAGAATATTGAGGGGCTGGAAAATCCGGTTGAGCTGGATCCGCTGGAATATACCGATGCCGGCGGAAGCGCGCAGAAGAAAAAAGTGTATCAGGTGCGCTTTGACTGGGGCGGCCGGCGCCGTGAGGTGATTTATGTTGCCAATACACTGGCGGAACCGGAATCGCTGGAAGCTGCGGTGGAACGGTTTGGATTGCCGGATGCTTCCGGCGTGTCACGGGTGCAGGCCAGCATGATGAAAGCCCCTGTGGCGGCCAATATCGTGTTTGGCGATTTTTATTCGAATTTAAATGATTATATCGGCTCGCGTTTTCTTGAAGAGCGCGGTGTGATGATGATGCAGGCATCGGAAGCGCCAAAAGATATGAATCCTTTTTCGGTTTTGGCCAGCGCACAAGTTAATACGGAGCTTACCGGAGCGGGCCGCTTCGGTGAGGCGGGAAGGCCAGCGACGGTGCTTTGGAAACTGCCGGCATTTCGGTCCGAATCCCGTGAAGAAGAACTTGAGGCATTGGCGACCTTGCACCGTCCGGAACTGGAAGCGTTGGTTCGCGAACTGGCGGGTCAGATTCTGGGGGAAACGGGAGACGTGAGTATCGAAATCCGGGGGCCCGAGAAAAATCCGGTGGAGATTTTTCTCACCTGGCGTTCGGCTGAAGAAAAGGTGCCGGATGAAGTTCAAAGATTACAAACGCTGGCCGGCGAAGTGTCGGAACACACGGAAGACCGCTTTGTTCTGAATCATTTGAATAGTCAAACGACGGAAACTAAAGAGAAAGTGTGGATGCTGAGTCTCGGCGCTCCATTGATTCAAAGAGCGATTAAAGTCCTGGATAATTTTAGCTTTGGCAGCGGGGAATTCAAGGCTTCCCAACTGCTCCATAAAGGCCGGTATCTCTTTATCCAGGGTCTGCAGGATCAATTGCACGTTCTCGATATGGAGACAGGGCAGCGCGAAAACCTTGGCGCTGTCGGCCGGTCTTTTCGAGCACATATAAACCCGCAGGGAACACATGTAAGCATCGAAGGCGAATTCGGAACCAAGCTTTTAAAAACGGAGGGCTGGAAGCCGGCGGTGTTTGCGGGAATCCGGTCCGGATTTTTTATCGGAGACGGGACTCGATTTGCGTATAAAAATTCCGATTCGAAATGGCTGGTGCAAAATCTTCGAACCGGAGAAAGCCGCGATCTGGAAATACTGGCGAACT
>CAZGID010000089.1:0-9480 GCA_964526065.1 uncultured bacterium | reverse complement strand
CTCAAAACCGGTATCTTTCTTTTTATTCTCATGTGGTTTCGCGGCACGCTGCCGCGTGTGCGCGTCGATCAGTTGATGGGCCTGGCCTGGAAATTTCTGCTGCCTTTCACATTTATTAACATTGCGGCAACCGGCTTGTGGATGTTTATGCCGCGCAGCGTGGCTTTCCTTTTGTCGGCTGCCGTTCTCTGCCTTTCTTTCTGGTTCCTGAGCCGGTTAAACCGGGTCTATACTCCCGAAAATCGCGTTTATCCGTACGGAGACTGATGAAGCCTTTAGAATTATTGATTGCCGTTTTCATTTATGGCCTGATGGGAGCCGGCGTGATCTGGGCGCTTTGCGCCGTTCTGCTGCGGAATCTATTTCATTCGGCCCTGGCGCTGGCTGCGGTCTTGATCAGCGTGGCCGGTATCTATATTGCGCTGCATGCCGAATTTCTCGCGGTGGTTCAAATTCTGATTTATGTCGGTGCCGTCATGACCATGGTCATTTTTGCCATTATGCTGACTCAGCGCCTGAGTGACCCGGCGGTCCGTTCCCATAACAATCAAAAATGGATTGCCGCGGTCGGAACGGCCCTGTTTCTGGGCATTCTCATCCGGGTCATCCAGGTAACGCCGTGGCCGGTTCGGGGCGTTCCGGATCCGATTTTCACGCAAGAGAATGTGCGAGTCATCGGCCAATCCCTGTTATCGGTGTATGTTTTTCCCTTTGAAGTCCTGGCAGTCATTTTGACGGCCGTCGTAATCGGCGCCGTCATCATTGCCAAACGGGAGTCGAATTCATGATGATTCCGCTTGAGCACTTTCTGATTTTTGCCGCCATCCTGTTTACCATCGGACTTTATGGCGTTCTTGTGCGGCGGCATGTCATTGCCGTTCTCATTTCAATCGAACTCATGCTCAACGCGGTCAATATCAATCTGGTGGCTTTTTCACGGACCACTTCACTGTCGCCCGAAACCGGTCAGATTTTTGCCATCTTTGTCATCGCCATGGCGGCTGCCGCCGTGGCCGTGGGTCTGGCCATCGTCATTGCCCTGTACCGGAGCCGGCGCACCGTCTATACCGATGAGGTTGATCTCCTGAAATGGTAAAACACGCTCTTTATCTGGTTCCGTTGCTGCCGCTTGCGGCCTTTGTCATCAATATTTTCCTGGGCCGGCTTCTGAAGGAAAAGGCAGCATGGGTTTCAATCGCTGCGAGTGCTGCAGCCTGTGCGCTGGCTTTGTCCCCTATCTATCAGGTGACCCAGGGCGCCCATCTTCATCACGAATTTCTCTGGCTGACGCTGGGACGCTACGCGCTGGAGTTCGGTTATCTGCTTGACCCGCTGGCGGCAACGCTGTTGTTTGTCGTCACCGTGGTCGGCACCTTGATCCAGGTCTATGCCTCCGGTTATATGCATGGCGACATTCGCTTCTCCCGGTTTTTCGCCTATGTTTCGCTTTTCATGAGTGCCATGCTGACGCTGGTTATCGCGAATAATTTTTTGATGTTTTTCATCTCCTGGGAAATCATGGGCCTTTGCTCTTATCTGCTGATTGGTTTCTGGTTCGAGAAGGATTCGGCTGCCAATGCCGGACGCAAAGCCTTTCTGACCACCCGCGTCGGAGACGTCGGCTTTTTCTTCGGCATTCTGACTCTTTTCACGGCCACCGGAACCTTGGCCTTCGGCGAACTCCACGACGCTGTGCATCATGCGGCCCTGCCGGGCTTGCTGCCCATGGCGGCGCTTTTCATCTTCTGCGGAACGATCGGCAAATCCGCCCAGTTTCCGCTTCATGTATGGCTTCCGGATGCCATGGAAGGCCCCACCCCGGTCAGCGCCCTGATCCACGCGGCAACCATGGTGGCCGCCGGTGTTTATTTGATTGCCCGCTCCTTTCCCCTGTTTGAAACTTTGCCGCAGGCCCTTTCGGTGGTGGCCTGGATCGGAACCATCACGGCAATGATGGCGGCTTTTTTTGCGCTCACGGCAATCGATATCAAAAAGGTTCTGGCTTATTCCACCATTTCGCAGCTGGGTTACATGGTCGCGGCTCTGGGGCTCGGCGGGCTCGCCGCCGGTACATTTCATCTGATGACGCATGCCTTTTTCAAGGCGCTCCTGTTCATGGGAGCCGGCAGTGTCATTCACGGGACCGGCACTCAGGATATCCGGGAGCTGGGCGGTCTGTTCGGCAAAATGAAACATACGTCCTGGACTTTTCTGATTGCGGCCATTGCCATCGCAGGGGTTCCTCCTTTTGCAGGCTTCTGGAGCAAGGATGAAATCCTGCTGGAAGCCTGGAAAAATAATGGCGTCATTTTTGTCCTGCTTTTAATCACCGCCTTGATGACGGCTTTTTATATGTTCCGTCTCGTCTTTCTTACCTTTTTCGGCAAAGCCCGGAATCACGAAATCCATCCGCACGAGTCGCCGGCCAGTATGACGGCGCCGCTGTGGGTGCTGGCGGTCGGCTCGATTCTGCTTGGTCTGCCGGGCTCACCTTTTTTTGGAAACTGGTTTCAGCATTTTCTGCATCACGGTCACGGAGAGGCGCATGTCATTAACTGGGCGGTCATTGTACTGTCGTTGCTTTCGGCCCTGGGCGGTATCGGTCTGGCCGCCCTCATGTATCTGAAAACCCCGGCACTGGCAGAAAAAGCGGGTTCGATTTTCCGTCCTCTTTATACGGCTTCTCAAAACAAGTTCTGGTTTGATGAAATTTATTCGGCTCTTTTAATTCGTCCCTTTCACAAACTGGGGGCCTTGCTTTTCGGATTTGATAAAACGGTCGTCGACGGCGCCGTCAATGGTACAGGATGGACGACGGTAAAAGCCGGCGTGATTCACCGCTGGATTGATCAGTATATTGTCGACGGCCTTGTAAACTTTACGGGAGCACTCACTCGTTTTTTTAGTGCCGTTCTGAGACGGATACAAACCGGTTTTGTTCAGAATTATCTGTTGTTTGCCTTTCTTGGTTTTCTCGTTCTGATTTATTGTGAGCTGAAAAAGTTTTAGTTTTCTGGATCGCACAGAGCAAAAGGACAAGGAGTCGCTATGGATGCTCATCTTCTTTCGTGGATTATTTTTCTGCCTCTTATCGGAGCCGGACTGATTCTTTTTGTTCCCAAAGCCTCGGAAGGGGCGGTGAAATGGATTGCGACCGCCACGACTCTGCTTCTGACCCTGCTCTCCCTGCGGCTGCTGGCTCTTTTTAACCCCGCAGAAACGGGCTTCCAGCTGATTGAGAAGGTTCTCTGGATTCCGCACTTCAATATCTATTATCTGCTGGGCATCGACGGTGTCAGCTTCCCGATGGTGATGCTGACGGCGCTGGTTTCCGTGCTGGCCTGTCTGGCGTCCTTTAACATCAAAGAACGAGTGAAAGAATATTACTTTCTCTATCTGCTGCTTGTTACCGGGATGATGGGAACTTTTCTTTCCCTCGACCTGTTCCTCTTTTATGTCTTCTGGGAAATCGTGCTGGTCCCGATGTATTTCCTGATCGGAATCTGGGGCGGACCGCGTCGGGAATATGCCGCCATCAAGTTCTTTCTTTATACGCTCGCCGGCAGTCTGTTCATGCTGCTGGGCATTCTTGCCGTTTATTTCTCGGCCCAGCCGCATACGCTGAACATCATGGAACTGAGCCGCGCCAACTTCGGCCTGCCATTCCAGAAAATTGTCTTTCTGGCTTTCTTTCTGGGATTTGCCATCAAGGTTCCGATCTGGCCGTTTCATACCTGGCTGCCGGATGCCCACGTGGAAGCACCGACCCCGATCAGCGTCATCCTTGCGGGGATTCTGCTCAAAATGGGAACCTACGGTTTCTTCCGTTTCAGTTATCCTCTGTTTCCGGAAGCGGCTGCCTGGTTTGCACCGGCTCTCGCCATTCTCGCCGTGATCGGCATTATTTACGGCGGCTTTGTGGCGCTGGCTCAAACGGACTTCAAAAAGATGGTGGCGTATTCCAGTGTCAGCCACATGGGTTTCGTACTGCTCGGGCTGGCCGCACTGAATGAAAACGGATTTAACGGCGCTCTGCTGCAGATGTTCAATCACGGCGTGATTACCAGCGCCCTCTTTATTCTGGTCGGCGTCCTCTACGACCGGGCGCACACGCGCGACATGAATGCCTTCGGCGGATTGGGCGCTCAAGTACCCGTTTATGCCGGCCTGCTGATTTTCTTCTCCATGGCCTCCTTGGGATTACCTGGGCTCAGCGGCTTTGTCAGCGAGTTCCTTGTCCTTTTGGGCGGTTATCAGTATGGAAAGTTGTTTGCGGGTCTGGCCTGCATCGGCATCATTCTCGCAGCCACCTATCTCCTTTATATGATCCGGCGTGTGCTGCTCGGCCCCCTGAACAGCAAATGGGCCAATTTGTCGGAAATTAATCTCCGGGAAATTATCACGCTGGTTCCTCTCATTCTGTTGACGGTGGCCTTCGGGATTTACCCGAAATGGATTCTGGATTATATGGCACCCACGCTGCAGGCCCTCCTTCAAAATATGGCCGGAGGTCCCGCGTGAACCCTCTCGCCAGCCTTTCTTTTTTCTATCCGGAACTGGTCATCCTGATCGGGGCGTTTGCGGCCCTGCTTCTGGATTTTCTGGTTAAGGAGAAAAAACTTATTGGCTATTTTGCTCTGGGAGTTCTGTTGGTGGCAGTTTTTTGCACGCGGCTGCCCCATCCCCAGCAGGGGCTCTTTTTCGGGTTGTTCCAGCTCAATTCTTTTATGCATTTCTTTCGCTATGCGGTTCTCGGAATTATCGCGGTCACCCTGCTTCTCTCGATCGCCTACCGGCCGCTGCGTGAAAACCAGGGAGAGTATTACAGCCTTTTCCTGTTTATGGCGTTCGGACTGATCCTGATGGCGGCTTCCACGAATTTACTGATGATTTTTCTGGGAATTGAGTTTGTGTCGATTCTTTCCTACATCCTCGTGGGTTATCAGAAACAGGATCCCCGCGGCAAGGAAGCGGCGCTGAAGTATCTCCTTTTTGGAAGTGCAGCCTCCGGTTTGATGCTTTTCGGCATGTCCCTGCTCTTTGGCGCTACGGGATCTCTGGAATTGACTTTAGTCCAGAAAGGGCTGACCGCCTCCACGGCATTGCGTCCCGTTGCGCTTACGGGAACGCTCCTTTTTCTGGCCGGTATTGGTTTTAAAATTTCCATGGCCCCATTCCATTTTTGGGCTCCGGACGTTTATGAAGGCGCTCCGACGCCCGTCACTGCTTTTTTAACTGTCGGTCCCAAAGCGCTTGGGTTCGCCGTCCTGATCCGGGTGCTTCTGATGGCTTACCCTGTTTTTGAACTCCGCTGGGGCCTGATTATTACCCTGCTGGCCATTGCCACCATGACGATCGGAAATATCACGGCCATCGCGCAGAATAATATCAAGCGCCTTCTGGCCTATTCCAGCATTGCTCAGGCGGGCTATATTCTTATGGGAGCCGCCGCCGTCTCCAAAATTGGAATGATTGCCATTCTCGTGTATATTCTGGCTTATGCCTTGACCAATCTGGGAGCCTTTGCTATTGTGACATTGGCTTCCAACCACTTCGGAAATGACGATGTGGAATCTTATGCGGGTCTTTCACGTCGTAATCCGTTGCTGGCTGGGGCTTTAACGGTATTTTTCCTCTCGTTGGCAGGCTTACCGCCTTTTGCCGGTTTTATCGGAAAATACTATGTTTTTTCGGCTGCTATCAGTTCCGGCCTTATCACATTGGCCATCGCAGCCGTTCTCAACAGCGCCGTTGCTGCTTACTATTATTTCAAAGTCGTCCGGATCATGTATCTTGTTCCGGCCGCAGAGCAGGAAGCTATCCCTCAGCCAGCGCCTCTTTTGACGGCATTGCTGGTGATGCTCGCAGGCACGATCCTCATGGGCATCCTTCCCGCTCCGGTAATTAACTTTATACAAACCAGTTTGTTTGTATAAAGTTCCAAGCGCAGCCGCTCATAAATTAGAAATCAGGCAGTACCGGTTTTGACCAAATATTCCATTTGGGAGGATTTTCTTTTGTCACAGGAGCCTCTAAAGCGCAGTAAAAAGCTATTCGGCCTCAGGGATATCGACTCGATCCCTCAATTACAGGCCTTCTCTCACGAAGAGCGGTTTGCCATGAAGGTTGTGGCACATGTGCTGCCCTTCCGCACCAATAATTACATTGTCGATGAATTGATCGACTGGGACCGGGCCCCGGAAGATCCCGTCTTCCGGCTGAATTTCATGGATCGTGCGATGCTGCCGGAAAGAGACTTTCTCAGTATCGCCGATGCCTTGATTCGCCAGGATTCTCAAGAAAAGATAACGGCACTCGTGAAGCGTATCCGGCTGGGACTGAATCCACATCCCGCAGGACAGCTGAGTTCCAATGTTCCCGAGTGGAACGGGGCTCCGGTTCAGGGCATTCAGCATAAATACCGTGAAACCTGCCTGGTCTTTCCTTCCAACGGCCAGACCTGTTTCGCTTATTGTACCTTTTGTTTTCGCTGGCCGCAGTTCACGGACCTTCGGGAATTGAAGTTTGCCACGGATGAATCGCAGCGTTTCCTGGAGTATATTCGCCGAAATCAGGGTATCACGGATGTTTTGATTACGGGCGGCGATCCCCTGGTCATGCATGCCCGCATTCTGGAACGTTATATTCTTCCCCTTCTGGGACCAGGATTTGAACATATTCAAAGCATCCGGATCGGAACCAAAATGCTGGGGCACTGGCCTTTCCGTTTCCTCTCGGATCCGGACGCTGAAGATCTTTTACGCTTATTTGAAAAGGTCGTGGCAAGCGGGAAGCAGCTGGCTTTCATGGCGCATTTCAGCCACAACGTTGAACTTTCCACACCCGCGGCTCAGGAAGCCATCCGTCGGATTCGCCGAACGGGCGCCATGATCCGGTCTCAATCGCCGCTTATCCGGCGCGTGAATGACTCGGCCGCCGTCTGGTCGTCCATGTGGAAGGAACAGGTTCGGCAGGGAATCGTCCCTTATTACATGTTCGTGGAACGTGATACGGGGCCACGTCATTATTTTGAAGTTCCTCTTTACCGCACGCTGAAAATTTACCGGGATGCTATTCAACGCGTCTCCGGGCTGGCCCGAACCGTGCGCGGGCCTTCCATGTCGACCTTCCCCGGGAAAGTGGTTCTGGAAGGAACGGCCGAGATTCATAACGAAAAAGTGTTTGTACTTAATTTCCTTCAAGCACGGCAGCCGGACTGGATCAAGAGGCCTTTCTTCGCCCGCTATGATGAAACGGCTTCCTGGCTGGATGACTTGCAGCCGGCCTTAGGAGAGTCCAAGTTTTTCTTTGAGGATGATCTTGAGGATTTACTGCAGCGGGATACCGTCGAGAGCGCCTGACGCTTTCATTCAGGGGGCGCCCCAGGCCAGATTACCCTCTTCGTCAAAAAAGAAAATATCCGGGTCCTGGTCTTCGTGCACCGTCATCAAAACACGTTCACGGCCTTTATTATCCAGAAAGATCAGATATGGATTGTGCCCTCCCGGCATGGCCAGTCCGAATTCCATCAGGGTCCGTCCAAAGCGGTCCCGCATGCTGATCCGGGGGCTTTCATCGTCATCAAGCGAAAGTTCGGCCCGAATTTTTCCTTCTGAATCCCTGAGAACAAAGGCGCGGGCTTCGATAACATCGGGCATGGCGGATGGCACCGTTTGAACGGGTTCTTGGGCATGAAGGGCATCCCGAAGCATGAATGGATTACCGCTCCAGAGGAGCCCCGCCACAACCCCCAGGCCGACATAAAATATCCAGCGCACTGACCGCATGCTTAATATGTCGGCCGATAAGGCCTGAATCTGAAAAGTAAAAACTGCCGTCTCTCTAGCCCCGTGCCATTTTTTCGAGACGAGCCACCCGTTCCGCAATCGGAGGATGTGTGCTGAACAGTTTGGCAATCCCGCCGCCGTGAAGCGGATTCACAATAAACAAGTGGGCCGTGGCTGGATTTGCGTCTTCCATCGGACGGCGCCGGCTTCCGGCTTCCAGTTTCTGAAGCGCCTGGGCCAGCAAAAGCGGATTGCCGGTCAATCTCGCCCCGCGTTCATCGGCGTGAAATTCACGCGAGCGAGAGACAGCCATCTGGACCAGCATTGCCGCAATGGGGGCAATAATGGCCGCTGCGAGAATACCAATCGGATTATTGCCTTCATTGTTCGACTGACGGCCGCCGCCAAATATAAACGCCCAACGCGCCATGGTCGCCAGCATGCCGATTGCGCCGGCGAGAGTAGCAGCGATCGAGGAAATCAGAATATCCCGGTGTTCCACGTGAGCCAGTTCATGCCCCAGCACCCCTTTGAGCTCTTCTTCCGTCAATAAATCCAGGATCCCGTCCGTAACCGCCACCACGGCATGCTCGGGATTCCGGCCCGTTGCGAACGCATTCGGCGTCTGACTGGGCACCCGGTAAATGCGGGGCATCGGCATGGAAGCCTCCCGGGCGATTTCTTCCACCATACGGTAAAGCTGAGGCGCTTCGGCTTCGGTAACCGGCTTGGCACGGTACATCGCGAGTACCATTTTGTCACTAAACCAGTAAGCACTGAAATTCATGACACAGGCAAAAATGAAAGCGAACATCATCCCGCCCCGACCGCCCAAAAGTCCGCCGATCCAGATCAGCAGCAAGGTCAGAAGCGTCAGAAGCAAAGTCGTTTTAATCATATTCATCTCAATCCTCCTGGTTAAATCCTTATCCATTATACTCAACCCGGCAAATCAAGAAAGCTGCCAAATTACCGGAACTCCATTTTTACATTGCGATAGCTGCTTTTTTTTGCTAATTTACATACTGATAAGCATTTACGGCTTCCCATGCGGAAACGATTCCAAATCCTAGCTCTGATTCTGCTGACCGTTTTAATAAACGTATCCGCCCCGCTTTCCTACGGCGCCTTCCCTCAGTTTGAATCCAGCCCCTGGACACGTGAGAATACTTATTCTGAAAAGACGATTCAAAAGCTGGGATTCGGCCTGCTGAATATTCTGACCGGCTGGGTTTCCTTTTTCTTCGAACCTTACCACGACAAGAACTTCTTCAAGGGGCTTGCCAAGGGGACACTGAGAACCGTAACGAATACAGCCGGCGGCGCCCTGCATACGGTGACTTTTCCGATCCCTGTTGATATTCCTCTGCCCGGCGGAGGCGTTGAATTTTATCGCGAGGCAAGCGCATGAAAAGGATTCTCAGCGTGATGCTAATTTTTTCCATGCTTCACATGCCGGCAGCTCTGGGATCTCCCTGGGCGGAAAAAGAGGGCTACTTCGGAAAAACGGCGGGCAAATTCACTTTCGGGCTTAAAAATCTTTTACTGGGATGGACCATGCCCTGGGTAGAAGCAGAACAAAAGCGGTATGATACGCCGCGGGAAGGATTCTGCGTCGGGATTGCGCGCGGTATTTTTTACACGCTGAATGGCGCAATTCATCGATTCACCTTCCCCATTACGGAGGATTCTC
>CAZGID010000088.1:0-9516 GCA_964526065.1 uncultured bacterium | reverse complement strand
GATTGCGCGGACAACGGAAAATGTTTCCATTACTCGGGATGTTTCGGGTGAAGGGGTTCAGCAGGCGTTGCTGAAGATTGTGGAAGGTTCCACCGTGAATGTTCCTCCGCAGGGCGGGCGCAAGCATCCCCAGCAGGAATATATTCAGATCAACACGAAGAACATTCTGTTTATTTGCGGCGGTACTTTCGCGCATATCGACAAGATTATTGAAAAGCGTGTTTCCAACAAGGCGGTGGGTTTTCGCGCTGATGCCCCGCGGCTTCAAGACGAGCGCGCGATTGGAGAGATGCTGGCTTTGGTGGAAACGGAAGATTTGCTCCAGTTCGGTTTGATTCCGGAGTTCATCGGCAGATTCTCGATTTTTGCCACGCTGCACGGATTGACGGAAGCGGATCTTGTGCGGGTGTTAACCGAACCTAAAAATGCACTTGTGCGCCAGTATCAGAAATTCTTCAACATGGAAGGCGCAGATTTGGAATTTACAGAGGATGCCTTGATGAAAGTTGCGGCTCGGGCTTTGAAAAAGGGAACTGGTGCCCGCGCTCTGCGTTCTATCCTTGAGACATTGATGCTTGATGTCATGTACGATATTCCGTCCCAGAAAGATGTCGGCCGCTGTGTGATTACCGGGGACGTGGTGGACGGAAAGGCGATTCCTGAACTTCATCAGCGCGACCGCTGGGTTAAATCCGCATGAAAAGAAAACCTTTGAACAGTGCCGCCCGGGAAACGCTGGCAGCCTATGCCTTTTTGCTGCCGAATTTTTCGGGCTTTTTGATTTTTACGTCGCTGCCGGTGCTGGCGTCCATGCTCTTGAGTTTTACGCGGTGGGATGCGCTTTCCGCTCCGCCGGAATTCATCGGGATCGATAATTTTATCCAGCTGTTCAAAGATCCGCTTTTCTGGAAGTACTGCTGGAATACGGTCTACCTCATGATCAGTATTCCGATCAGCATGGCGGGTTCTTTGCTGCTGGCGATTATGCTGAACCAGAAGTTGAAAGGCATGATTTTCTTCCGGACGGTTTATTTCCTGCCAACGATCTGTTCGGGCGTTGCGATTTATATGCTCTGGAAGCTGATCTACAATCCTGACTTTGGTGTGCTGAACATGATGATTGAAAGCTTCGGTAACATTTTGGGATTGCATATTCGCGGTCCTTACTGGCTACATGATGAAGCGTGGGCCAAGCCGGCGTTGGTGATTATGAGTGTCTGGCAGACCGTGGGCGGATATAACATGATTCTTTATCTCGCGGCTTTGCAGGGAGTGCCGCGGGATTTGTATGATGCGGCGGAAGTGGATGGCGCCAATGCCTGGCAAAAATTCTGGGCTGTGACGTGGCCGCAGATTTCCCCGACAACATTTTTTATTGCGATCATGAGTATCATCGGCGGCTTTCAGGCGGGTTTTGATCCTGCTTACATTATGACGGGCGGCGGCCCGAATGGTGCGACAACCACTATTATTTATTATCTGTTCAATAATGCCTTCAAATGGCATCACATGGGGTATGCGGCGGCAATCGCGTGGGTGCTTTTTGTGATTGTCTTTGCTTTCACCGTCATCCAATGGCGCGCCTTCGGCCGCAAAGTGCATTACACCTGATATGGCAACCATGACAGAAGAAATAAAGAAGAGCGGCTCAGACGATAAGGCGGTCAGGCGGGCATTAAGCCAGATGAACCGGCGTAAAGCGTTTCGCGATTTCTTTCGCCGTTTCGGGATTTATATTCTGCTGCTTATCGGGGCTTTTACCATGGTTGGCCCATTTCTTTGGATGATTTCAACCTCGCTGAAGGCGCCCGGCGCCGTTTTTTCCTACCAGAAGGAATGGTGGCAGGAATGGCTTCCTACGTCGTTTGTCTGGCAGAATTACATCAAGGCGTGGCATGTGGTTCCGTTTGCCCGGTTTTATATCAACTCGATTGTGGTATCGATTTTAATTACGGCGGGACAGGTGGCGACGAGCGCCATGGCGGCATATGCTTTTGCCCGCCTTCAATTCAAGGGTCGGGACAAAGTTTTCTTTGCTTATCTGGCCACGATGATGGTGCCAAGCGCCGTGACGATGATTCCAGTCTTTATTCTGCTTGAGAAATTTGGCTGGGTTGACACGTATAAGGCTATGGTGTTGCCGGCCATTTTTACTGCTTATGGCACTTTCATGCTGCGCCAGTTTTTCCTGACGTTGCCGCGTGATCTGGAAGATGCCGCAAAAATTGACGGGTGTTCTTATTTCGGGATCTTTTGGAGAATTATTCTGCCGCTTTCCAAACCGGCGCTGGCAACCTTGACCACCTTTACTTTTATGGGCTCATGGATGAGCTTTATGTGGCCTTTGATTGTCATGAATACACATGAAAAATTTACGCTGCCCATTGGGTTGGCCTATTTCCAAAGTCTGCATGGTACGGACTGGACACTGCTGATGGCGGGGTCCGTGATGATGATTCTGCCCATTCTGCTGGTATTCATATTTAATCAGCGCTTTTTTGTAGAAGGAATCAAGCTGGCGGGAATCAAAGGATAAGGTATTTTGATGCAAGCCGTCGTTCTGGCAGCAGGGAAGGGAACGCGGATGCGTTCGGATACGACCAAGGTTCTCCATCCCGCGCTCGGCTTGCCTTCTGTAGGGCATATCCACGAAATCCTGGGTTCGATGAAAGTCAGCCGTGCCTGTTACGTGCTTGGGTATGGCGGCAGTCAGGTTCGCTCTTTTATAGATCAGATAGCGGGAAAGCCGCGAGCCGTTTATGCTCTGCAGCGTGAACAAAAAGGAACCGGTCATGCGGTGATGCAAGCGGTTCCTCTTTTGAATCGTTCAGGTGAAGTGCTCGTCTGGCCGGGTGATATGCCGCTTGTGAAGCGTTCGACGCTGGAGCGTTTTGTTAAAATGCACCGGCAGAAAAAAAGTCGCGCGAGTGTGCTCTCCTGCCGCCGCGAGGATCCGCACGGCTACGGACGTATTTTGCGTTCCGGCGGCCGGCTTGTTGGCATTCGCGAAGAGCTCGATGCTTCCGAGTCCGAAAGACGCATTCAGGAAGTAAATACCGGCGTTTACCTTTTTGACGGACCAACACTTTTTGCTTCGCTGAAACAACTCCGGCCGAATAACCGGAAACGGGAATACTATTTGACGGATGTCATTCAGATTCTTGTCAGCCGGTCGATTTGCGTCGAAGCATTTCCGCTGGCATCGGCCGAAGAGGGACAGGGAATCAATAACCGCCGGGATTTGGCGAGGGTCATCAAAGTGATGAACAATCGTGAGATCAGGGCGCATATGGATCGCGGGGTCACCTTTGTCGACCCGGAAGCGGTTTATATCGAGAAAGGTGTGCGGATCGGGCAGGACACGGTCATCTATCCGTGGTGCTACATTGAAAAACAGGTTCGCATCGGCCGCCATTGTCAGATTGGCCCGTTCGCTAAAATCCGGTCAGGCAGCGTTGTTGGTGACCGCTCGGTCGTCGGGAGTTTTGTGGAAGTGACGCGCTCTCAATTGGGAAAAGGCGTCATGGCCAAGCATCTTTCATATTTGGGCGATGCGCGTGTCGGCGATGAAACAAATATCGGAGCCGGCGTGATTACTGCTAACTTCGACGGCAAAGATAAGCACCCGACTCGTATTGGACGAAAAAACCTTTTAGGTTCGAATACGGTTTTGGTGGCGCCTGCGGTGTTAGGCGATTATGTGAAGACGGGAGCGGGAACCGTGGTGACCGCTAAAAGTAAAATTAAATCCGGCGATGTCGTGGCGGGTGTTCCGGCCCGCTCGTTGAAAATGAAAAAGAGCAGAGGAAAGAAATCATGATGGCAAAGATGGGAAATTCCCTTGTTATTCTCGGCGGTAACTCCAATCCCGTGTTGGTGGGGGAAATTGCCACTCAACTGGATGCTACGCTGGCGAATGTGATGTGTGACCGGTTTCCGGAAGGGGAAATCCGGGTTCAGATCCGCGATAACATCCGCGGTAAAGACGTTTTTATTGTGCAATCGACTTGCACACCGCCCAACGATAATTTGATGGAGCTCTTGATTCTCATTGATGCGGCGCGCCGTGCTTCAGCGGCTCGCATTACGGCCGTTCTGCCTTTTTTTGGTTATGCGCGGCAGGACCGCAAGGATCGTCCCCGCGTTCCGATTACGGCAAAGCTGGTGGCAAATCTCTTGACCCATGCGGCGGCCGATCGCGTGTTGACGATGGATTTGCATGCCGGTCAGATCCAGGGGTTTTTTGATATTCCGGTGGATCATCTCTATTCGATTAACGTTTTAGGAGAATATTTACAGCAAAAGCAGCTTCAAAATTTGGTGGTTGTTTCACCGGATGCCGGCGGCATTAAGATGGCGCGTGCTTATTCCAAATTGCTCAATGCGCCCTTGGCGATTGTCGACAAGCGCCGCGAAGATGCGACGGAAACGCATGTCATGAGTATTATCGGTGAGGTGTCGGGACGTAATGTCGTTTTAATTGATGACATGGTGTCGACGGCAGGATCGCTTGTGGAGGCCTCAAAGGCACTGAAGAAGCAGGGGGCTCTGGATATTTATGCGGCTGTGGTACATCCGATTCTTTGCGGCCCAGCAATTGAAAGAATCCGGACATCACCGATCAAGGAACTTATCGTGACGAATTCCATACCGCTTAGCGACGATAAAAAGCTGCCCAATATCACGCAGCTTTCAGTTGCGAATCTGCTGGCGGAAGCTATCAAACGTATTCATCAAAACGAGTCGATCAGCTCTCTCTTCTCCAAAGTTGGAGTTGAGGCCTGATAATCGCTTTTATCTTTGAAGGAGGATAAATAACATGGACACAGTAACGCTTGATGCAAAGAAAAGAGAAACACAGGGTTCGCGCTCTTCGCGCCGCATTCGTGGTGGCGGTCGAGTGCCCGCGGTGCTTTACGGGCACGGAATGAAGCCGCTGTCTCTGGATGTCGACCGGCGGGCGTTTGCCAAGGCGTTGAAAACGCGCGCAGGGGAAAACGTGATTATCAATTTGAACGTCGAAGGCGCGCAGCTGGAGGAATCCACTTGCCTGATTCGCGACATTCAGCACCATCCGGTTACGGATGACGTGCAGCACATTGATTTCACCGTCATTTCGTTGAAAGAAAAAATCGAAGTGCAGGTGCCTTTGGTGACGTTGAATGCCGAAGAAGCAATCGGTGTCAAAGAAGGCGGCATTCTCGATATCGTTCACCACGAAATTCCGATCGAGTGTTTGCCGACCGATATTCCGGAGCACATCGAAGTGAATGTGAAGGCAATGAAAATCGGCGACGCCGTTCATGTCTCTGATCTTCAGGTGCAGGGAGATATTACTTTCCTTCTGGATGATGACGAAGTATTGATTGCGATTCATCCGCCGCGCAAGGAAGAAGAGAAGGCGGTTGAAGGCGAAGAAGGACCGACCCAGCCGGAAGTCATCGAGAAGGGCAAGAAGGAAGATAAGGAAGAGGAAGAAGGAAAGAAAGAAGGCGCCAAGAAGTAATTTCTTTTTTGCTTTCCTGGCAGCATGAAACTTATCGTGGGTTTAGGAAATCCCGGGCAGACCTACCAGGGAACGCGGCACAATCTGGGCCGGGAAGCTGTCTCCTTTTTGGGTGAACAGAGTTCGTTTGTTTTTTCGCGCAAGCCGGCATGGATGGCGGTGGTCGCGGAAGGTT
Organism: uncultured bacterium; assembly: GCA_964526065.1. Classification (GTDB taxonomy): domain Bacteria; phylum Omnitrophota; class Omnitrophia; order Omnitrophales; family Aquincolibacteriaceae; genus CAZGID01. Next base: position 3,835 of record CAZGID010000088.1, on the reverse strand, counting down.
CCTGGAAGAGTTCTCCGGTCGCCCTGGCTTGGCCGGAAACCTATATGAACGTGTCCGGCAAGGCCGTTGCGGAATTGGTTGCCGCTTATAATATTGCGGTCGAAACGCAACTTCTTGTCGTTGTGGATGATTTGGCCCTTCCCTTTGGGAAGTTACGTCTGCGCCCGGCAGGAAGTTCGGGTGGGCATAATGGATTAAAATCCATCGATGCTTTTCTGGGAAATCGGCCCTATGCCCGGTTACGAATGGGGATCGGCGATCCGCGTCAGGAGCCGATGCCCGGCGGCGAAGTCCCTGCCGAGAAATATGTTCTGGCGCCTTTCACCCCGGATGAGAAAAGATCTCTTTCGGGTATTCTTGAGCGTGCCGCCGACGGTTGCCGGCTTTGGTTTGAAGAGCCGGTCGAAAAGGCCATGAGCGTTGTAAACGCTGGTTGAGACTAGGGTTAGCGAATAAAACAGCCCCTTGCACCCTCCGGCCATTTGTGTTACAGTACAGCCCAATATTCACCCGGGATCAGTGTCCCGACATCCCAGGAATCCTGCGGTTTTCCAAGGAGCGATTTGACGATGAGACAGTATGATGGCTTGTTTATTTTTGCACCTGAAAGCGGACCCGAAGCGCGTAAAGAAGAATGGTCTTCGCTGGAAGGTCTGATAAAAAAATTTAAAGGGCGGATTCTGGAAAAGAACGAGTGGGGAAAGCGTCCGCTCGGTTATGAAGTCGCCAAGCATCGTGATGGTTACATGATCATGCTTGCTTTCGAAATGGATCCGGCGCAGGCGGGCGAATTTCGCCGTGCTCTCGAGCTTGATGCGCATGTGTTGAAGTATATGGTGACAGTGAAACCCGTTCAAAAAGCAGCGGCGGCCCCCAAGGTAAAAAAGGCCAAGGCCCCCGCCCGTAAAACAGTGGCTGCGGTTGAAGGAGCAAAAAGCTAATGGGCGCCAGTTTGAATAAAGTGATGTTGATGGGGAATCTCACGCGGGATCCCGAACTTCGCTATATTCCTTCCGGTCAGGCAGTCACTTCTTTTACCGTCGCTGTTAATCGCGCTTACAATTCTCAGAGCGGCGAAAAGAAAGAAGAAGTCAGTTTTATCCGGGTTGTTACCTGGGCGCGTCTTGCAGAAAACTGCAATGAATACTTGAAAAAAGGAAGCCCGGTTTTTGTGGAAGGTCGTCTGCAGTCGCGAACATGGGAAGCTCAGGACGGCAGCAAGCGTTCCACGATTGAAGTTGTGGCCCAGAATTGTCAGTTTCTCGGACGGGCGCCGAAAGGCGGTTCGGGGGGCGGTGTGGCCGAAGATGAAGCATTTTTTGAAGAACCGGGGAATTCAGGCGGTGAAGCAATGTCCAACAAGAATTCCGGTCCGGATGAGGAAATTCCCTTTTAATTAAGCAGTAAGAAAGAAGAAACCGAGGAACTCAATATTATGGCGGGAAGGACAGAAGGAAGAGAAGTTAGATCGGGTGGAAGATCAGATCGCGGAGGACGCGGCGGTCCGGGTGGCGGTGATCGCAAGCCGGGTATGAAACGCGGTCCGCGGCGGACTTTTGGAAAACGGAAGGTTTGCCGCTTTTGTTCTGATAAAGTCACGATGATCAGCTTTACCGAATACGAGGCGTTAAAACGCTTTCTTACGGAAAAGGGAAAGATTATTCCGCGTCGGACGACAGGAGCTTGTGCCAAGCATCAGCGGATGCTTGCGCGTGCCATTAAGCGGGCACGCCATGCCGGTGTTCTTGCGTTCCAGGCGGCCTGAAGTATCCGTTCCTTTCCTCCGGAATTTAAAATCAGCCTACCTTAAGGAGCTTGCCGCAATGGAAATCATATTGCTTCGGGATATGGAAAATCTTGGTTACAAGGGAGATGTCGTTCAGGTGCGGGACGGATTTGCCCGCAATTTTCTGATTCCCCGCAAGCTCGGCCTCGCGGCGACTCGCGAAAATCAGCTTTTCGTCAAGGAACAAAAGGTTCGTGCCCAGAAGCGGAGCGCGAAAAGAAAGCAGGAAGCTGAAACGCGTGCAAAGGAACTTCACAATCTGAAAGTTACCTTGCCGGCGGCAGCGGGAGAGCATGACAAGCTTTATGGTTCGATCACGACCGAAGATATCGCTCAGGCCTTGGCAGCAAAAGGGTTCTCTTTCGACAAGCGCAAGATTCACTTGTCGTCTCCGATTCGTTCGCTTGGTAACTTCAATGTTACCATCGAGCTCTATCCTGAGGTGAAGACATCGGTCGCGGTTGAGATTGTGCGCAAGGATTAATCCTTGAAACCGGGTTTATCGGTGACTTCGAAATCTGCTTTTAATCTCCTAGAAAAGCTCCCCCCACAGAGCCGGGATGCCGAAATGAGTGTCCTGGGTTCCATGCTGATCGATGAATCGGCGCTCGTGCGCGGTTTGGAAGTTTTGCGCGCTTCTTACTTTTACGAAGAAAAACACCGTTTAGTTTTTGAAGCCCTCCGTTCACTTTTTGAAAAAAATAAACCGGCGGATCTGGTTACCGTCAGCGAAGAGCTGAACCGAGGGCATCAGCTTGAATCGATCGGGGGAGCCGCCTACCTTGCCCAGTTAACAGCAGAAGTGCCGACTTCGGCCCATATTGAACATTATGCTCAGATCGTTAAGGAAAAATATCTGCTGCGGCATTTGATTCAGACCTCCACACGGATTGTTCAGGAAAGTTTTGAGACGGAAGAGAATGTCAGCGCGTTGATTGACCGCGCAGAGCAAATGATTTTTGATATTGGGCAGGCGCATGTCGAAGGAAAAATTGCCGTGATGAAGGATCTGATTCACAGCAGTATGGAGACCATCGACCGCCTCTATCAGCACAAAGCTCATGTGACGGGAGTCCCAAGCGGCTTTCATGAGTTCGATAATAAAACGGCAGGCTTACAGCCTTCGGATCTGGTCATTGTTGCAGGGCGTCCATCGATGGGGAAATCGGCTTTTGCGACGCGTATTTGCGAGCATGTCGGCATTGAATTAAAAAAACCGCTGGCCTTTTTCTCGCTCGAAATGAGTAAGGAACAGCTGGTTCAACGTATGCTGTGTTCTCATGCCAAAGTGGATGCGCAAAAAGTAAGAACCGGATATTTGTCTCACCAGGACTGGCCGAAATTGACCAGTGCTGCCGGCAAACTTTCGGAAGCGCCCATTTTTATTGATGATACGCCGGGACAAACGGTTCTTGAGGTTCGGGCCAAAGCCCGCCGTTTGAAAATGCAGCATAATATTCAGCTCGTGGTGGTGGACTATCTTCAGCTAATGCAGGGCAACGGCCGAACAGAAAGCCGTCAGCAGGAAATCTCGGAAATTTCGCGTTCGTTGAAGGCATTGGCGCGTGAGCTTCGAGTGCCCGTTATCGCGGTTAGCCAGCTTTCCCGTGCCGTGGAGAATCGGACGGGTAATCGGCCGATGCTTTCGGATTTGCGTGAATCGGGCGCGATTGAACAGGATGCCGATCTGGTAGTCTTTCTATTCCGCGAAGAATATTACAGCCCGACTGAAGAAAATCGAAATAAGGCAGAAGCGATTATCGCTAAACAGCGAAATGGTCCGGTTGGATCCGTCGAACTGGCTTTCCTTAAAGACTGGACCCGTTTTGAAAACCCCGACTTTTTTCACACAGAGGGAGCTGCATCTTGAAACGGATAATCGGACTGGTTCTTTTTTCATTCGTGCTGATGCCTCTTGCCCCTATTTCGGCTGAAGAACAGCCTGCAGCTGAATCTGCGCAGGCAGCGGCGACGCCGCAGGAAGAAGCTGCCCCTCCGGCTGCGGTTGTAACCGAGGTCGATATTCGGGGAAATCGCATTGTCAGTACC
>CAZGID010000087.1:0-9534 GCA_964526065.1 uncultured bacterium | reverse complement strand
AATCGGCTGCCGCCGGAAGAATAATAGAACCCATCGCTTCCATCACGCCGCCGCCCAGCACGATCACTTCGGGATTGAGAAGATTAACCAGGTTCGCCATGCTGATCCCCAGCAAACGCGCCCGGCGAACCAAGAGATCACGCAGGGCGTGATCCCCGCCGCGAATGGCGCGCAGCAGCACTTTACTTTTAATTTTTCGAATGTCCGTTCCGATTTTCTTTTCCAGTTCCGGCGCTTCCTGCTTTAAAAGCAGATAACCGGCATCGGCCGAAAGCGCCAGCCGGCCGAGCAGGCCTTCCAGGGTGCCCGCCCGCGTGGTCCGCTCCAGAAAGGACGGGACGCTGAGAAACGTATGACCGATTTCCCCGGCCGCTCCCAGACTGCCCCGATAAATTTTTCCATCCAGAATCAATGCGCCTCCGACTCCCGTCCCCAAAAAAATACCGACGGCATGCCGGTACCCGCGGGCTGCGCCCAGCCGCTGTTCGCCGTACAAGCCGGCATTGACATCATTTTCGAGGACAAAGGGAATTCCCAGCCGCTTCTGAAGCCGCTGCCGGAGCGGATACCCGTTCAAAAAGGGCATATTGGGGGAAAGCTGGATCATTCCGCTTTCCGGTTTGATAATGCCGGGACAACCGGCTCCCGCGGCAAGCAGTTGATTCCGCCGGACACCGCTTTCTTCCAGGACATCGTGAACCGACTTTTCAATCCGGTCCAGAAACGCACGGGCCCCTTTTCCGGGCTCCACCGCGTATTTGGCGGTTGCGATCACATCAAAGCGGGAATTCAGTAAACCGGTGAGAATCTTGGTGCCGCCGATATCGATTCCGAGAAAATACTTCTTCTTGCGGTTTTTTGCGGTAGGCATAAGCTTTCCGGCCGTCAAGCCGCCTCTCTGTTGGTTTGCTGGAAGATGCCTTTAAGAAGGCGTCAGGCGGGCTATGCGCCCGGAGACGAGGTTCCCCGGGATTCCTCAATATGATGCCGGACTTCCCTGCCCTGCTTCATATAAATTACATCTTCAGCGATATTATTGGCCAGGTCCCCGATGCGTTCGAGGTTGTGACCGATCATGGCCAAATTCATCCCCGCCCGCGTAATCAGCGGATCGGTTTCAATCAATTCCTGCAGACGATTATAAAGCTGGGCATTGTATTGGTCTACCACGTCGTCCTGCCTGAGAATGCTCTGCGCCAGCTCCACATCTTCCATCGTAAATGAAACCAGGGCATCCCGCAGCATCCGCTGCACCGCCGCGGCCATTTCCTTCAACTGGAGATTGGTTTCAATCGGAGGTTCTGCAGCCAAGGCCAGTGAGTATTCGGCAATGTTGACGGCGTGATCCCCAACGCGCTCCAGATCCGTATTGATTTTGAGAATCATGGCCAGGCTGCGCAGATCGTGGGCCACCGGCTGCTGTAAAGCCCAGAGGCGGTGCGCTTCTTCATCAATTTGAATTTCAAGGCGGTCGACGGCTTCATCGCCTTCAATCACTTTCTCGGCCGCCGTGACATCCCGGTCAAAAAGCGCCTCCACCGATTTCCCGATGGCTTCTTCAACAAGCACACCCATGCGAACCAGCTTTTGCTTCAGGTGATTCAGGTCCGTGTGAAAATGGCGGTCCATTTCTCTCTCCTCAACCGAAACGTCCGGTAATGTACTCTTCCGTCTGGGGATTCGAAGGGCTCATAAAGATCTTTTTGGTTTCATCATATTCGATCAATTTTCCCAGATAGAAAAAAGCCGTCAGATCACTGACACGCGCGGCCTGCTGCATATTGTGAGTGACAATCACAATGGTAAAATCGCGTTTCAGTTCATGAATCAATTCCTCGATTTTGGTGGTGGCCAAAGGATCGAGCGCCGAACAGGGCTCATCCATCAAAAGCACTTCCGGCCGGTTGGCAATGGCCCGGGCAATACACAGACGCTGCATCTGCCCGCCGGAAAGCCCGAGCGCACTCTGATGCAGGCGGTCTTTAACTTCTTCCCACAAGGCCGCCGCCCGCAAGCTGGTCTCAACGGCTTCATCCAGCGCCTTGCGATTGTTCTGGCCGGCAACCCGCAGGCTGTAAATCACGTTTTCATAAATGGTCTTCGGAAACGGGTTTGATTTCTGGAAAACCATCCCGATCCGTTTGCGGAGTTCCGTAACTTCAATGCGGGGATCGTAAACACTCTGCTCCCCGATAAAAATATCGCCGGTATGCCAGACATTGTCGATCAGATCATTCATGCGGTTGATATTGCGGATCAGAGTCGATTTACCGCAGCCGGAAGGCCCGATGATGGCCGTCACTTTCTTGGGGGGAATCACCATGCTGACATCATGCAGAACCTGGGCCTGCTCATAATAAAAGCTGTAATCGCTGACCTGGATGGGAGTTCCGTTCTGGGATTCCGGCATTTTAGCGCTTTCGGCTGGTTGGGTCCGGTTTTCCGGTTTGATTCCGGTTTTTTTGTATTCTATCGTATTTTCCATGAACTCCTCACGCATTTTAGAAAGCTCCTACCATGTATTTTTTACGAAGGTGATTGCGGATCAAAATGGCACCGAGATTGAGCACAACCACCAGCGCAATCAAAAGCAGCGTTGTGGCAAATACCATGGGCTTGGCCGCCTCGGAGTCGGGAGACTGAAAACCCAAATCATAAATATGGAAACCCAGATGCATGAATTTCCGTTCCAGATGCACGTAAGGGAAAATGCCGTCGATCGGCAGATTGGGTGCCAGCTTCACCACACCCACAAGCATGAGCGGCGCCACTTCACCGGCACCGCGGGCCATCGCCAGAATCAATCCGGTTAAAATTCCCGGAGCAGCCGCCGGCAATACGATTCGCTGAATCGTCTGCCATTTGGAAGCCCCGCAAGCCAGAGACCCTTCCCGCATGCCGCGCGGCACAGCCGCCAGCGCCTCTTCGGTTGCGACAATCACCACCGGCACCGTCAGCAATGCCAGCGTCAACGAAGCCCAGAGAATGCCGCCCGTTCCGAATGTCGGCGTCGGAAGCGCTTCTTTAAAAAACAGGTGGTCAATCGTTCCGCCCACGAAGTAAACAAAAAAGCCAAGCCCAAAGACGCCGAATACAATGGACGGAACGCCGGCCAGATTGTTGACCGCAATTCGCACAGCTTGCACAAACATTCCCTGCTTCGCATACTCACGCAGGTAAATCGCCGCAATGACGCCAAAGGGCGTGACGGCCGCACTCATCAGCACCGTCATCACAAATGTTCCAAAAATAGCGGGAAAAACACCGCCTTCGGTGTTGGCTTCGCGGGGCTCTTCGGTCAGAAAACGCCCGATCTTTTGGAAAAAACGGCCCAGACGTTCCAGAAAATTTAACTGATTCGGATAATAAAAATCGACCAGATTGCCGGTCGCCAGGCGGCGCGTGCCCCCGCTTGGAAGTTCGTAAATCAGATGATTATCTTCCAGAGAACGGCGGAATGTCCGCGCCTGGGCTGCCAGAATTTCATATTCACCCTGCAAAGACTTTTCGTTTTCCGCAATGGTTTCGAAACGCTCATCATTCAGCGCGGTTCCGGTATTTTCCAGCGTCCGCCGCTCAAGCCGCAGCTTTTCAAGGCGGGCATTAATCTTGCCTATTTCCTTTTTCTCAATGCGGCGAATTTCTTCCCAAGTCGCATGCGCATGGTCCGTCAGCACACGCAGCTTGGCGTCAAATTCCGGATGCGAAACCGGTATTTCTTCCGTGGGCGTCTGAATCGCAACGGGATACCCAAACGCGTCGCCGTATTCCAGCCGCTCAAGCCGGATCAGATTTTCCGGTTGTTCGACATTCCGGATCTGATCAAAATCGACATACCGGAAAGCACTTCCATAAGCATCCTTGTTTCCCGTGAATAACTGCCATTCCCGCGGAGCCTCGGCAGATTCGTCATCGAGAACGCGCACAATTTTTTCCTGATCCTGCGTCACGACACCGGCCAGGTACGGAGATCCCTGAATGCCCCACCGCTCCGGTTCGGCCAATGTCACCTGCACGGCACGTTCCGGCCAAAAAACCTCCAGCCCCTTGACCAGAATCAAGCCCAACAGAAAGCAGATCATGATGAGACCCAATCCCAGTCCCATGGCCGTAAACCAGACAAAAGGTTCCCCGGCCGGACGGATTGTAAATTTGGGATCGATCGCCTGCCGCATCTCCGCCCGTTTATTATTTTTTGTTTCCGCTTCAATGACTGCCATGCTTACACCATCTTGTATTTTTCACGGAGATACTGACGGATAATTTCCGCCCCCGTATTAACAAAAAAGGTCATCATAAAAAGCGCCAAAGCGCCGAGGAAAAGTGAGCGGTACAGCGTCCCAAGGTAGGGCGCTTCCGGCAGCTCGACCGCAATATTCGCCGAAAGAGTCCGGAATCCTGAAAAAATATTAAAATCCATAATCGGGGTATTGCCCGTAGCCATGACCACAATCATGGTCTCGCCCACCGCGCGGCCGAAACCGATCATGGCAGCGGAAAAAATTCCTGGGAACGCCGTGGGCAGAATGACGCGGAACGTCGTTTGCCAGCGGCTCGCTCCCAGCGCCAGCGACGCTGCACTCAATGTTTTTGGAACATTGGAAAGCGAATCTTCGGCAATCGTGAAAATAATCGGAATCACGGCAAATCCCATAATGAATCCAACGACCAGAGAATTCCGCTGTTCGTAATCGGCTCCCACCACCGTCTGCCACCACAGGCGAAAGTCAGCGACCCGCATGCCGGTATTCGGATTTTCTACCACGAAGGCAATCCGCTCCAGCCAAACGCCGCCTTCCCATCCCAGCCAGCCGACAAAGAGCAGAACCGGAATAAACACAATCCATTCGTAACCGGGCTTCATCCAGTGGCGGTATTCCTGCGGCAGCAAATTCCAGGCATAGCCAATAATCAACGCCGCGGCAGGCACCAGCAGCGTGATCACCAAAAGCGACGGCACGCGGTCTTCGAGCACGGGTGCCAGCCAGAGAGCCGCCAGGAAACCAAGCACCACCGACGGCAGCGAGGCCATGATTTCCATCATGGGTTTGATCACCTGCTTGAAACGGGGTTGTGCAAACTGCGAGGTGTAAACAGCCGCCAGAAGCGCAATCGGCAACGCAAAGAAGAGCGCATAAAAGGTTCCCTTCAGCGTTCCCAGGATTAAGGGCACCAGCGAAAGCTTGGGCTCAAATTCGTCCGTCCCGCCGGTGGACTGCCAGACATAATCGGGCTTCGGATAGCCTTCGTACCAGATTTTTCCAAAAAAGGCGCGCAGGCCCGCTTCCGGGTGGGCGTCCTCCAAACGATAAATATGAAAGGTTCCCATCCGGTCGAGAAAATAAAGGCGGTCGTATTTACCGCCAATGGCAGCGGCTTGAATCTCATACGGTAAATCCTTTTCCCAGCGCACGGTGCGTGTTGTCAAATACCGCAGGGATGCCAGGGAGCCCGACCCAGTCAAAAATGCTTTATTGCGCGTGCTGTGCTGATAAAAGGAAGCCCCTTCCGGCAAACGGGAAAACTGTTTTGTTTGCCCGAAATACCGCTCGACCGCCCCTTCCGGAATAAAGAGACTGAAAGCGCGCATGGTGCCGTCCGGATGCGTAAAAATCACGGTCACATCGCCAAACACCGGATCCATGGAAGCAATATCCGGATCGGGTTTGTCTTTGAAAGGGCTGAAGGTCTGGCGCAGAAAAATTCCCTCATGCGTGACCACAAAAAAATAAACCTGACCGGATTCGGTTGAAACCAGAATGGTATCCGCCGATGAATTTACCAGCACCCGCAAAGGACGCGATTCCAGCTGCCCCGAAACGTTGTAAATTTTATCCACTTGAATTTCGCCGCTTCCGAGCAAAGACCGCTTCTGCTTCAAACGCACGGCGCGCAGAGCATAATCTTCTCCGGATTGCTGGATGGCGGCTATCAGCTTGCGGTCGCCGGCATCGCCATAATCCAGATCCAGAACCGGCTCCCCGGCAAAAATTTCAATGGGCGTTCCGGTTTCAACATCGGCTTTGATTTCACGCCGGTCATTTTTAAAAGACGGACGGTATTGAATTTTAACCGGAATAAAAAAACCGTCGGCGGTTCCAATAAAAAGGGATTGGGTTTTCATCCGGTAACGGATGGCGGTAATTTCACGGCCTTCGGGCATCTCCAGCGGCACCTGCTTGACCATGCGGCCCGTCGGAATACTGAGAAAATCAATCCGGCCTTCGGGATGGATAAAGAAAGGCAGTTCGCCCCATTCATCCACACCGAACTGCGCATAACGGGCTTCTTTCAAAGAAAGACTCTTAATGTGCTCGACTTTGGCCGCCCGGAAAAGGGGCAGAATTTGCAGGAAAATAAAGAGGAAAATGCCGAGAACCGCCAGAATCACCCCGATGCCGCCAAATTTGATGAAATGGGTCATAAAACGGTCGGTCCAGAGCGTCGCCCGGGAAGTCCGGAAGCGTTCGGAAGAGACGGCGGCGGATTGTGTCTGAACGGATGAGGATGCCATATCAATAAGAGCCCCCTCCCGCCGAAAGGCGGGAGGGGGCAGGTGCATTTTAGCGTTTTTTGCCTTGTGAGACTACCATGAAAAGTTCAGCCCAATTTCTTGATTTCTTCGGCCGCCAACGCTGCCGGAAGCGGGAAATAACCGTCTTTAACCACGATTTCCTGCCCCTTGCGCGACAGCACCATCTCGATAAATTCGCGCGTCAGCTTGTCCAGCGGTTCGCCGGGCTTTTTATTCACATAGACATACAGAAAGCGCGCCAGCGGATAATTCCCCGCCACGGCATTTTCCATATTCGGTTCATACATAACGCCGTCTTCACCTGCCAGCGGAATCGCTTTCACTCCGGACGTCAAATACCCAATACCGGAATAACCAATACCGCTGAGGTCGCTTGCCACACCCTGCACGACTGCCGAAGATCCCGGCTGTTCCTTGACTGTGGCTTTGAAGTCACCCTTTTCGAGCGCTTCTTCTTTAAAGAACCCGTAGGTCCCGGATGCACTGTTCCGGCCGTAAAGCGACATGCCGCGATTCTGCCATTCGCCGGTCATTCCGACCTGCCCCCACGTTTGAATCGGCGTTCCGCCGCGCTTGTAAGTCGACGAAAAAATTCCGTCCACTTCCGTCATCGACAATCCATCGATCGGGTTGTCCTTGTGCACGAAGACACCCAATGCATCGATCGCCACACGAATTTCCGTCGGCTTATAGCCATACTTCGCTTCAAAGGCATCCATTTCGGCGGCCTTCATTTTACGGCTCATCGGACCGATCTGCGCCGTTCCTTCAATCAGAGCCGGGGGTGCGGTCGAAGAACCTTTTCCTTCAATCTGCACGTTCACATTCGGATACAGCGAACGAAAATTTTCGGACCAGAACGTCATCAAATTATTGAGCGTATCGGATCCAATGCTGTTGAGATTGCCGGAAACACCACTGGTCGCCTGGTATTCCAAAAGAGCGGGATCCACCTGTACCTGGGCGCGGGCTTCGGGACCGGTCGTAATCAATGAAGCCAGCACCAGAAACAACGCGGGTTTAAAATTCCTGAGATTATTTAACCATGAATTGCTTTTCATATTGTTTCTCCTGAGCATGTTGATGAAATTCCCATAATCCGAAACCGGCTCACCTTGCGGACGACCTTCAAGTACCAGGGAGGCAAATCTCAAAGGTGTCTTTGCTGGCATCCCGGAACTAAATGCTCCGGGATTGTGAATCTGTTGCAAAACCTGCCGTTTTGCAGCCACTATGCGGAGGTGAGCCGGATTCGGGATCATGGTCGTTAGAATTTCCAAACCAGATCCGTCTGGAAGAGTCTCCGGTCTTCATCCGCGCGAGCCGGATTGCCCGTCAGGATGCGATTCGTAAAAAAGGCTGCGAAACCGAGCGTCAGGTGATCCGTCAAAGCATAAGCCGCCTTGACCACACTGCCGCGCCGGTCCGTCGTTCCGCCGAAATCGCTGTCCGTAAAGACGCCAGGAACCGCATTGGCTTCGATCCAGACATATTCGTATTTCAGCTCCCAGGTTCCTTTCTTCTTGGCTTTGCCGAGCCCGGCACCGATCATCCAGGCTTTATCCTGGCCGCCGCCCTGGGCATCATTGGCATCTTCCGCGAGATTCTTCACAAAGTCAAAGTAGATTTTGGAAGCCGGCACAACGCCGAACGCAGGAAGTCCGATTTCATTATAGATATCAATCACGTTAAAACCGGTGGCCAGACGCGTGGACTGGTTCCCCGTTCCCGTGAAGTTACCCGAAGCACTGCCGAAATTTCCCGGCAGATTGAAATCGTTGAAGTTGTAAAACGAAAAGTAATGCGCCGTTTTCAGCGGCTGATTTCCGAAAACGTTGTTAATTTCTGGCTGCAACCCGAACTGATACGCATACACTTCGGCATCATCGTGGTCAAAGCCACCGCCTTCTTCGAGAACCAGCTGGCCAAAGAGCGCCGTGGAATTCAACGTCATGGCGTCATTTTTCAGCAGTTCCAGATTCACCTTTTCATAGAGACCTTCAGGCGTCACGTCACTGTCCCACATGATGTAGGTCGAGCCTTCTTCAAACGGATTGGCGAACTTACCGCCCGTCACCTCAACGCTTTTAACCGGTCCCCAGGAAGCCCAGCCCGGCGTGTACGTCGCATAGGCCCGGTCGATCGCAATGTCCTTGTAGGCAAACTGCGTATCAAAAGTTGTATTCGTGGAAGTACGGGTCGGGCTCACACTTTCCCCCGGCGCCGAAACAATCCGGAAGCCGACTTTCATGTCCGGATGAAATTTCTTTTCAAAACCGAAGCGCAGCCGGTACCGAAAACGGTTCCGGTCCTCGCTGGCCGAACTTGGCCGCTCGGAAACCGCTTCATAACGCAGCCGCATATCGCCGAAAAACTTGAGGTCTTTCAGCCACTTGTGCGAATCCCCGATGTAAGTTTCCAGGTTTTTCTGGAAATAGTCGGCGCCCTGCTCCGATGGAACGATCCGGACTTCAGGCTGCTTGTTTTCCAGCATGTTGATTTTATCTCGCTGCCAGTTAATGGTTTTCTGCATCTCCATCATCTGGTTTTCCAGATCCTTGAGACGCGTCATCACCACTGCATCATCCGCCAGACCAGCCGGCGAAAACGCAAAGGCGAGGACGACAAAAAGTGCCGTGACTCGTAAGTTCTGTCTAATCATTCTGCCAATTCCTCTCGGTTTAAAATTCTGATTTCTTTTACCAGTTCATCTGTGACCACTTTTCTCAATTTCCTCAAATTCTGTTCTACCTCCTTTGTTGTCTTTTCATACCGATCACAATCTTCACGATCCAGTTGCTCCGCTGTTTCCAGCTGCCGGATCAAGGCGCCAAGCCGCTCGTGCTGGCTTCGAATTCCCGCAATAAAATATTCATTTTTAATCATATTAAATCTTCCTACCTTTCAAGCGGTGTCAGACTAATCCCGACATGTAAAAGCGATTTGAGCTTCATGTAAAATCCGTGTAAAGTCCGCTCCGGCTTATTCCCCCTTCTCTT
>CAZGID010000086.1:0-9716 GCA_964526065.1 uncultured bacterium | reverse complement strand
AGCCCGGACTGACCGTGGCCCCGGTCAAAGAAAACCGCAATGGATGGATAAAGGCGGCCGCTTTCACCTGAAACTGTTCGGCCAGCTGGCGGGTCTTCTGTTCCAGCTCCGCCGGATTTTCAAAATCCGGTTGTTTCTCCGCCTCTTCACACCAGGCCTCCAGATGCCGCCGCCATTCGGGATTACTTTCCCGGAATACCGAGCTCTTCTGTTCATCATATGAAACGGGATCTTCAAAAAGATATCCGTCCCGGTCCTTCAAATCCTGAAACGTGGCGATGCGGGTTTTATAAAGAAGCGCAAGCTGCTGCCAGCGCCCGGCACCGAAATGCGCCGCTTGCTCCGGATAAAAGTCTCTCATCTTCTGCAGATAAACTTCGTCAGACAAAGTCTTGATGTGCTGGGCATTCACCCATTCCAGTTTTTCCGGATTAAAACGCGCGCCGGATTTGGTAATCCGTTTAAGCGAAAATTTTTTAATGAGTTCTTCCGGCCGGAAGATTTCCTGATTGTTTTCCGGTCCCCAGCCCAGCAGCGCAAAGTAGTTCAAAAGCGCCTCGGGCAAATACCCCTTTTCGCGGTATTCCTTCAGGGTGCTCGACCCGTGCCGCTTGGAAAGCGGGGTTCCGTCGGCCCCCAGAATCAACGGCAGATGAGCAAACTTGGGCGGCTTCCAGCCCAGCGCCCGGTAGAGCAGAATCTGCCGCGGCGTATTGGAAATATGGTCTTCTCCCCGGATCACATGACTGATTTCCTGGTCATGGTCGTCAATCACACACGCAAAGTGATACGTAGGAAAACCGTCGGACTTCAAAATCACCAGATCCCCGAAAAGAGTCGTATCAAATTCCACTTCCCCGCGAACCAGATCATGAAACACCAGCTTTTCTCCGGCCATCCGGAATTTAACCGCGCGGCCGGCCTCTGTTGTTTCTTCATAGGCCTTGTCGGTACGCAACAGCTCCGCCGCTATTTCCCGGTAGCGTTCCAGCCGCTCACTCTGGCGGATCGGCGTTTCATCGCTCCGCAATCCGAGCCATTCCAGGGAATCGTTGATCTCGTCTTCAAATTCCTGACGCGAGCGTTCCCGGTCAGTATCTTCAATCCGGATGACAAACTTACCGTGCTGATTACGTGCATAAAGGAAACTGAACAAAGCGGTGCGGACTCCGCCGACATGAAGATAGCCGGTCGGAGAGGGAGCAAAGCGGGTACGAATCATAAAACGTCCGTCAGGAGGTTACGTCTTCGATGATTTTCTGGACGTGTTTAAGATCCAGCGGTTTGCGCAGAACGGCCGCCGCGCCCTGTGAAATCATCTGGCTGCCTTTACCGGGAGGGAGAAAGCCGGACATAATGACAACCGGCACCTTTTTAATCTGGCGAATCCGGCTGAAAACTTCCGTGCCATCCATGCGGGGCATCAAAACATCCACAAAAACAATATCGTAATCATTATCCTGAATTTTTTGCAGCCCTTCAGCGCCGTTATTGGCAATCTCAACCACATGGCCGTCTTCCTGCATAATGTCGCGAAATTCTTCGCATAATCCCTTTTCGTCATCGATAATCAGAATCTTGGCCATGGTATCTCCTTACGTTCAAGCCGCGTGTTGGCTAGCCTGGAAACTTGAAATTTTCCCGAAGGGTTTCAAAATAGCTGCGTTTGGAACTTTTGATGAGTTTCAGCGGCGTATTGGAACGTGTGATTTCAATGGTATAGCTATCGTCGATCTCGATGGTTTCTTGACCGTCTACCGTCAGCACGGCTTTTTCATTGCTGCCCTGCGGCGAAATACGGATCGAAATCCGCTCATCGGCCCGGACCACAATCGGCCGCAAGGAAGAGGCATGCGGACAAATCGGCGTAATAATAATCGCCTGCAGTTTCGGATGCACAATGGCGCCGCCGGCCGACAGAGAATAAGCGGTCGAACCCGTGGGCGTCGCAATGATAAGACCGTCACCGGAAAAGCGGGTCAGTTTTTGTCCCGAAACCTGGACTTCGACATAAACCAGCCGCGTCAACCCTTCCCGGCTGACCACCACATCGTTCAACGCGACAAAGCGGCGTTCGCGGCGCGTCTCGGGACTTTTGGCGCTGGCCGACAGCATCAGCCTCTCTTCGACTTCGTATTGGTCCAGGAAAACAGAATGCAGTTCTTCCCAGACTTCGCTTTCTTTAACTTCCGTGAGAAAACCGAGACGCCCCAGGTTAATCCCCAGAATGGGAACCGAATGTTCGCGCATATAACCGGCCACCGACAACATCGTGCCGTCGCCGCCCAGACAAATAATCAGTTCAACTTCCTGAACCAGCGTATCCATGGGAGTCGTGGTGGAATCCAGCACAGTGGCATCCCGCTTTTCAAGCCACTCACGCAGGCGGCGGAGCAGATCCGCGGCACCCTCTTTGTTCAGATTGGCCACAATACCGATTTTACGTGCCATTGTCGAAAGAATGCGGGCTAGGGTGAAAGAAAAGCCACGGATTTTTTAGGTTCAAGTTCGGAAAGAACCCGGGAAGCAATTTTTTCAGGCGATAAACCGAAACGGTCAAAAAGCACATCCCGGCTGCCTTGCTCAATAAATTCATCGGGCAGCGCCATCCGCCGGACCGAGGCCTGCGGCACCTGATTCTGTTCCATCCATTCGAGTACTTTGGAACCAAATCCGCCGGTCAAAACATGTTCCTCAAGGGTCAGGACCAGACGGCTTTTTTCCACGGCCTGGCGAATCTGATCGCCATCCAGCGGACGGGCAAAACGCATATTCACCACCCGGCTCGTAATCCCTTCTTCCAGAAGCAGCGCGCGCGCCTGAAGCGCAATTTCCACCATGCTGCCGAGGGCCAGAAACGTCACGTCCTCACCTTCCGTCAAAAGCTGCCCCTGCCCAAGCCGGACCGGCTTCTGCTCAATGTCATGCAGTGCCTGCGGGACACTGCCGCGCGGATAGCGGATTGCAAACACATGCGGGTACTGAAGCCCCAGCCGCATCATCTGTTCCATTTCCCATTCATTCACCGGCGCCGCAATGGCCGCATGCGGAATATGCCCCAGATAACTGATGTCAAAAACACCATTATGCGTGGCTCCATCAGCCCCCACCAGACCGGCACGGTCCATGGCCACCAGCAGCGGCAGGCGCTGGAGGGCAACGTCGTGAATCAACTGGTCATGGGCGCGCTGCAGGAACGTGGAATAAATCGCGCAAACCGGCTTGATGCCGCTCTTGGCCATCGCCCCGGCAAAGGTGACGGCATGCTGTTCGGCAATGCCGACATCAAAAAAACGGTCCGGGAATTCCTGCTGAAACGCCGTCAACCCCGTTCCCGAAGGCATGGCGGCCGTGATCGCCACAATGCGTTTGTCTTCACGCGCGCATTTTCTCAAAGCATTGACGAAGGCCTTCGTATAGGGAATGCCTTCCTGTACCTTTTGCGCCTCGACCGGACTTTTGATTTTTTCTCCGGTTTGAACGTTAAAGGGCGTCACGCCATGCAACCGCTCGGCATCCTGTTCCGCAAACTGATAGCCTTTTCCCTTCTGCGTCACAATATGCAGCAGAATCGATTCATTTAACGGAAGGACTTTTCGGAGCATTTCCACGAGCCCCACCTGGTCATGGCCGTCCACCGGACCAAAATACCGAAAACCGAGTTCTTCAAAAATAATGCCCGGCACCAGCAAATGCTTCATACTTTCCAGCGACATGGTCGCCATCTTGCGCAAGCGCGGAAACTTCTCCAGCTGCTTTTCGACTTCCGAGCGAACCCGGTTATACAGCGGGTTGGTAATGACCTTGTTGAGGTATTTGCTGAGACCACCGACATTTTTCGAAATGGACATCTCATTGTCGTTCAAAACAATCAGCATGTCTTTCTTGAGATGCCCGGCATGGTTCAGCGCTTCATAAGAAAGCCCTGCCGTCAAAGCGCCATCGCCGACCACCGCGACAATTTTTTCCTTCCCTTGATTAAAATCGCGGGCGCAGGCCAGACCGACCGCCTGCGAAATCGCCGTTCCGGCATGACCGACGATAAAATGATCGTGGGGATTTTCGAAAGGAGACGGGAAACCGCTGATGCCTTCGCCTTTGCGAAGCGTGTGCATACGGCTGCGGCGGCCGGTAATCATTTTATGAATGTAGGCCTGATGGCCGACATCCCAGCAAATCTTGTCTTCAGGAGAATTCAAAACATAATGAAGGGCAATATTGAGCTCCAGGGCTCCGAGACTGGCTCCAAGATGCCCGCCCGTCTGAGCGACGCATTCAATCAGATGCTGCCGGTACTCCTGCGCTACTTCCGGCAAATCCTTCAGCGGAATTTTTTTCAAATCCTCGGGTTGATTGATTTTATCGATCCACCGCAGCATGTCGCCCCCCTGGAATACGCTCTGCAAGATAGTCGGCCAGCAAAAGCAGTTTTTCGGACCGCTTCCCCAGCCCTCGAACTTCACGCTTGGCCTGAGCCAGCAAATCCCGGGTCATTTCGCGCAATTCCCGGGATTTCATGACGCGCATATAACCATCGCCGTCATGCAAATCATCAACGAGCTGAAACGCCAGCCCGATTCGCTCTCCGTAGCGGGTAATTTTCTGGCGAACATCGTCTGCCGCCTTGGCGGCAATCGCGCCCGCCACGGCTGAAGCCTTGATCAGCTTTCCCGTTTTATGAATGCTGATGAAATCCAGCGTCGCCATATCCGGATTCTGCCGGCCCGCCGTCAGATCCGCAACCTGGCCGCCGATCATACCATAACTGCCTGCTTCGGTCGATAATTCGGCAACAAATTCACGAACCGCCCCGGCATCTGTCATCCGGGCAATCGCGCCGAACGCCTGGGTCAACAGGGCATCGCCGACGAGAATGGCCATCGCTTCTCCATATCGCTTGTGGCAGGTCAAACGGCCGCGGCGCATTTCATCATTATCGAGCGCCGGCAAATCATCATGGACAAGAGAGTAACAATGCACCAGTTCCAGCGCCGCTCCCGGAAGGAGCGCCTGCTGCCAGTCCCCGCCGGCCGCTTCGCACGCCGCCAAAGCCAGCACGGGCCGGAAGCGCTTGCCGCCGGGAAAAACCGCATAGCGGATCGCTTCATGCAAATCCGCCGGAGGATGTGCCGCCGCCGGGAGCACCTCTTCAAGCGTTTTCTCCACCGCCGTCAGATATTCTTTAAAAGCCGCTTCGTATTTCAAATCAGGAGATCCTCATCTTCCGAACCTTCATTTTGTTCCGGCGCGGACTTCCGCGAGACACGCCGGGAACTCTTTTTCACCGTCTTGCCGTTTTCTTCTTCCGTGACTTCAAACGGTTCCTTTTTATAAGAACCGTCCGGCTGGCGGCTGAGCACTTCGATTTTCTTTTCCGCTTCAGCCAGCTGCTGCTGACATGCCCGCGAAAGCCGGATACCCTCTTCGTACTTCTTCAAGGCATCCTCCAGACTCACGTCGCCGTTCTCAAGGTCCTGGACAATTTTTTCGAGCCGTTCAAGAGATTTTTCAAAAGGCAAGGTCATGCCGCACTCTCCTCTTTCACAATCCGGGTGATTGTCGATTCCACCGTTCCCTTCCATAACCTTGTCCGGAGGGTTTCACCCGTTTTGACTTGGGTTGCTTCGCGAACCGGCTGCCCCTGTGCATTCAGGCTGATGGAATAACCGCGTTCGAGAATTGCCAGCGGACTCAATGCATTCAGCTTTCCGGCCAGCGCATAAAAACTCTGGGCTTTGTGATTCACGATCGCCTTCAAATAATTGAGCAGCTGGCGCATCTGTTCGTCCAGACGCTGAGAAAAATCATCGATCAGGAGCAAAGGCTGGCGGAAAGCGTAACTGGACCGAAGCCCTTCCAGCAACTGTTTGCGGCTCTCGATAAAAGCCCCCATTTGCATTTGAATGCGCTGAAAATAATCCTTCAAACGCAGTTCAACCTCTTCGCGGTTCTGCACCACCAGTTCGGCGGCCGCCGAAGGCGTAGGCGCGCGCTGATCCGCCACCAGATCGGCAATCGTCCAGTCAATCTCGTGCCCCACCGCTGAAATCACCGGAATCCGGGAAGAAAAAATGGCACGCGCCACAACTTCTTCATTAAACGCCCATAAATCCTCGATACTGCCGCCGCCGCGGCCCACAATCAAAACATCCGCTTCCGCCAGCCGGTTCATTTCCGCAATCGCCTGCGCGACTTCTGCACCCGCTCCATCGCCCTGTACGCGCACCGGAAACAGCTGCACCTGCGTGCCGGCAAAACGCCGCTGCATCACATTGAGGATATCGCGAATGGCCGCTCCGGTCGGCGATGTCACGATGCCAACCACCCGCGGAAAACGGGGAATGGCCTTCTTATGCTCGGGCCGGAACAAACCTTCTTTTTCCAGTTTTTCCTTTAACTGGAGAAACGCCAGTTGAAGCGCGCCGACGCCTTTAGGTTCCAGCCGTTCGATATAAAACTGATATTGTCCGCGCGGCTCATAAAGCGACACGCGGCCGAATGCCAGCACCTTCAGACCGTTCTTGGGTTCAAATTTCAGGCGCTGATTATAGCGGCTGAAAAAACAGGCACTGATTTGCGACGATTCATCTTTGAGGCTTAAATACATGTGGCCGGAACTATGAAATTTAAAATTGGAAATTTCACCCTCCACCCAAAGACCGGAAAACTCCCCCTCAAGCCGCTGCCTCACGGCGCGGTTTAATTCCGTGATGGAATAAACTTTATCCTGCAGGGAATCTTCCAGCTGCGTTTCAGGCAACACGGCAGGGCATCCTTTCCTGGACCCGGCGGATCTCAAGCGTTTTTCCGTTCTGCGGATCAATATCCAGCAGAAGTCCCGAAATGCGGGGGTCTTCCGTCGCGACTTCCAGCCGCACCGGCATTTGGGTAAGAAAAAGTTTCAGAACATCATCAATTTCACGGCCAATGACGGAACGAAACGGCCCGCACATCCCGATGTCCGTAGCATAGCCGGTGCCATGCGGCAGAATCTGTTCATCCGCGGTTGCCACGTGCGTGTGCGTCCCATAAACGGCCGAAACCTTGCCATCCAGAAACCAGCCGAGAGCCATTTTTTCCGAAGAGGCTTCGGCATGAAAATCGACGAGAATGACACGCGTATCCCGGCGTAATTTCTCAACTTCCCGGCGCGCGGCTTCAAACGGGCAATCCAGCGGCTTGAGAAAAACCCGTCCCAGCAGATTCACAATTCCGACCTGCAGGCCGCTGCGGGTTTCAACAAGCATACTGCCCCGCCCCGGAACCGCGGCGGGATAATTGGCGGGCCGGATAATCCGGGCATCATTCCGGAACAAGGCTTCGCCTTCTTTCTTGCGAAACGCATGATCGCCGGATGTCATCGCATCCACGCCGCAGTCGAACAATTCGCGAACAGAAGGTTCAGTCAGTCCTGAGCCTCCGGCGATATTTTCCACATTGGCCACAATCAAATCGATTTTTTCTTCCTGCCGAAGCCGTGGAAGAATCGCCTTGCAGGCCTGCCGTCCCGGCTCGCCCACCACGTCACCAAGCACTAATATCCTTAACACATCCATCCTGACTCCTTAACCCGTCACCACTTCATCCACGGGAACATCGTGTTTTTCCATCGGAATCCCGCTGGCGATTTGTTCCCGGAAGGCCAATCCCACTTTCTGTGCCGCCGATGCTTTCTTGAGGAAGCGGTCGAAATATCCCTCGCCTCTTCCCAACCGGTTTCCTTTCCGGCTGAAAGCCAATCCCGGCACCGCAATCCATTCCAGCTGCCGGGGATTTCCAAGCCGGCTTTGAAAGCGCCGGGGTTCGAGAATACCATAAGCTCCGGTCCGAACATCCCGTTTCCAATTGCGGATCCGGAAAATTTTCATCTGCCTGCGGCTGCGGTCTACAGACGGCAGATAAACTTCTTTGCGGAGTTTCAATGCCGAGAGAATCAATTGCCGGGTCTGCACTTCGTCCGGAAGCGCACAATAAACCAAAACCTGCTGGGCCTTTTGAAAAGCCGGCTGGCTTAAAACACGAGAGATAATTTCCCGGCTTCTGCGCCGCCGTTCGGAATCACTGATCTTTTTCAGAATTCCGCGGAACCTGTTTCTTAATAAAGATTTGCGTTCTTTTTCCGCGGGGGGCCTCATGAAAGAAAATATTCTATAAAAAAGAACGGCTCCTGACCAGTTCTAAAAGCGGTAAAGCCGCGGGAAATCACGCAAAACAGGCCGAATCCTGGGGATAGTTAAGGATTGGTCTTTGAAAGAAGATTGTGTATCATGGGGCGGTCCGGCAGGTAATACTCGCAAGCCCCCATAGCTCAAACGGATAGAGCATCTGTTTCCTAAACAGAGGGTTGCATGTTCAATTCATGCTGGGGGCATTTCCCCCGCCCTGCTTAATACTGGACCAGCGAAAAAATGTCGTAGTTTCCGAGCCGCTTCCGGCCTTCAAGAAAGCTCAATTCCACCATAAAAGCGATCTTTTCCACGCGTCCTCCCAGTTTTTCGACCAACTGGGCCGCCGCCACGGCGGTGCCGCCGGTCGCCAGCAAGTCATCGACAATGGCCACGCGCATCCCCGGTTCGATGGCATCTTCATGAATTTCAAGCACGGCTTCGCCATATTCCAGCTCATAGGCAACCTCCGCCGTTTTAGACGGCAGCTTGCCCTTTTTGCGAACGGGCACGAAACCGGCACCCATCTGGTAGGCGAGAATCGGGCTAAATATAAATCCGCGCGATTCAATGCCGACAATGCAGTCGATTTGCTTGCTGCGGAGTTCAGCGGCGAGCGCATCCACGACGAAACGCAGGGAATCGGCATTTTTCAGAACCGGCGTAATATCCTTGAAAACAATGCCCTTTTTAGGGAAGTCCGGCACATCCCGGATAATTTCCTTAATCGATTCTGCGTTCATGACCGCCATCTCCTGCTCCCGAGCCGTTTTAAGAATTAAGATAATCCGCGATGTTCTCTTTTTCTTCAATAAACATGACGCGCACTTTGCTCAGTGCAATCGCCTCGATCTGACGAACACGTTCGCGTGTGATCCCAAAAATTTTGGCTACTTCTTCCAGCGTATGAGAATCCCCTTCCTGGAGGCCGAAACGTAAAATCAGAATTTTCTTTTCTCTTTCATCCAGACGCGAAAGCAAATGATAAATGCGTTCATTCTTCATCAACTCTTCCAGCCGCACTTCCGGGCTGCGCGCTTCATCATCCGGAAGCAAATCCACAATTTCTGCCTGGCCATCAAGACTTAGCGGCGCGTTCAAAGAACTCGGACGGCCCGCTATATTTTCGATTTCGCGGATCTTCTGCACCGGAACTTCCATCACCTTGGCGATTTCCTTGCGGGTCGGCGCACGGTTGAGTTTCTGCGTCAAGCCGTCACGCACTTTGCGCCATTTGGAAATGATGTCATACATGTAGACAGGAATACGGATGGTCTTTCCCTGATTGGAAAGCGCACGCATGATGGCCTGCTTGATCCACCAGGAAGCATAGGTAGAAAAACGATAACCACGTTCCGGATTGAATTTTTCAACCGCGCGCATCAACCCGATATTTCCTTCTTCCACCAGATCAGAAAACGGCAGTCCCATATTGCTGTAACGCTTGGCAATGGAAATCACCAGCCGCAGGTTCGAGCGGATCATCTGATGGCGCGCTTCGGCGGATCCGCGGTGCTTGGATTGCACTTTCTGCGCGAGGTCGATTTCTTC
>CAZGID010000085.1:1952-9796 GCA_964526065.1 uncultured bacterium | reverse complement strand
TGATGATGATGTCAGCATTGAACCGGAAACATTAGTTACCTATGCTGCGGCCATGCGGCGGTATGGTCCGGGACATTTTTTTGGCGGGCGACTCACCGCACAATATGATATCCCGCCTCGAGAGACATTACGGCCTTTTTTGCCACCGACAGCAACGGGATTTGATCTGGGTGACGAGGAACGCTTGTATGACAGCTGGTTTCCCGGTCCAAACTGGGCAGCATATGCGCAAGATCTGAAGAAAGTCGGCGGTTTTGATGAACGTTTTGGTCCCGGGGCAGCCTCCGGCGCTACGGCCCAGGAGTTGACCACCCAGAAGCGGATGCTCGCCGCCGGTATGCGGGGCATTTATCTTCCGGCTTGCATCGTATCGCATCGCGTGCCTGCAGAAAGATGCAGCCTGGAATGGGCCATCCATCGACGATTTCGCAATGGGGTGGCTAACGGGATACGAATGGCCGATCCGGCGTTTCCCCTACGTTCATTTTTGAGTTTGCTGATACAATGGATGCAAAAATATACTTTGGGAAGTGCCTCAATAAAAGTGCGTTACGAACGGGCGTTTATCGCGGGTAAACTTAAGGGAATGCTTTGGCAAAAAGGCTATCAAAGCAGTAAAAAAAGAAAGAAGCACTCATGAAAATTCTGGTTACGGGTGGCGCGGGGTATATCGGCAGTCACACAGCCAAGTGGCTCGCGAAGCATGAAAAGGAATTTCTCGTTTTTGATAATCTGAGCCGCGGTCATGAATGGGCGGTAAAGTGGAGCCATTTTGTGCATGAGGACCTTGGAAACCGTGAGGCGGTGGTTCGCACGCTGCGGGATAATAAGATCGACGCCGTGATTCATTTTGCCGCGCATTCCCAGGTCGGTGAATCGATGGTGAAGCCGGAGATCTATTTCCGGAACAATGTGATGAACACCATGACGCTGCTGGAGGCAATGAAAGAAACTGGCGTGAAGTACATTATTTTTTCATCGACTGCGGCGGTCTACGGCAACCCGGAAACAACTCCTATCGATGAAAACCATCCCAAACGACCGGTCAATCCGTACGGAGAATCGAAACTGATGATGGAGCGAACACTTCACTGGTATGGGGAGGCGCATGGCTTGAAGTGGATGGCGCTGCGGTATTTCAATGCGGCCGGAGCCGATCCGGATGGAGAAATTGGGGAAGATCATACGCCGGAAAGTCATTTGATTCCCATTGTGCTGGAGGCATTGCTGGGGCGCCGCGATCCGGTCCAGATTTTCGGAACCGATTACCCGACACCCGATGGAACGGCGGTGCGCGACTACATCCATGTGACGGATCTGGCGGATGCTCACCTGCGCGCACTAAATTATCTGGCGGACGGCGGGAAATCCGGAGCGCTCAACCTGGGAACGGGAACAGGGTATTCCGTGCGGGAAGTGATTCAAACCGCAGAAAAAGTTTCCGGGAAAAAAGTGCCCGCCAAGGAAGGACCGCGGCGTGCCGGGGATCCGCCGGTGCTGGTGGCCGCACCTGGCGAAGCGGGAAAACTCTTGGGCTGGAAGCCGCAATATTCTTCAATTGAGACGGTTGTGGAGACTGCGCTCCGCTGGCATGAGAAGCGGGTGCCGAAGAAGAAGAATTAAAACGGCAGATCGGTTGTGACCGCGGAACCGGCCGCCGAGATGAGCTTCTTACCCGCCTCAAAAAACCCCGCCTGAAGCAAGGCCAGTGCGACCGGCCGTTGAAGTGCCGGTGAAAACGCCGCGCTTGTGATCGTTCCCACCGCCTTTCCTTCCGACTGCACGGCCATGCCGGCTTCAGGCCGCGCTTCCGGTTCAAAAATCAATCCGGTGATTTTGCGGTTGCGCCGTCCGTAGGTTTTGACTTTTGCCACCACTTCCTGACCGGGATAACACCCCTTCGTTTCGCTGGCCGCAATCTCTTCCAGCCCTGTTTCCGGCAGAATCATCTCTTCTGTGATGTCTTGCCCGTAGCGGAGAATTCCCGCTTCAATCCGCAGTATTTCGTGTGCGGCCTCTCCGATTTCCAACAAGCTGGAATCCTTGTTTTTCAGTACGGCTTTTAATGCCGCGCTCTTTTCGGAAGGCACCAGCACATCGAAACCCGTTTCTCCGGTATGCGTGCGATGAATCAGATAAAGCGGCACGGATTCGAAATTCAGCGTCTGATGAGTCAAGGGCTGCCAGGGACCGGGGTCGAAAGCCAGATCCTTGAGCCGGGCTGCTGCCTCGGGACCTTGCAGGGAAAGATGGGCCCAGACCGAAGAGGCGCTTTCAAGTTGGACGTCTTCGGTGATCAGCAGTTTGTCCAAGCACTCCATGATTTTTGCTTCCAGACCTTTCTCGGCATCCAGCAAGACAAAATCTGGAAAGATAAAAACAAACAGGTCGGCTTGAACACGGCCGGTTCCGGTTAATAAAGCGGCATAGGCCCCTTGTCCCACTGTCAGTGATCGAATGTCTTGACTCAGAATATTGTGCAGAAATGCGATGCGATCCGTTCCGGTGACGCGGATTTTGCCGCGCCGGGACAAATCCAGCAGCCCGGCATGCTGCCGTACGGCTTCATATTCGCTAAGAACGCTTGGGTCAATTCCGGCTGGCATGGCGGGAGCGAAACGACAAGTTTTGCGACGCATTAGCCATCCCGGAGCCCTGGGCTCCGGGGTGACGCAGAAGCTCCTTGACGATTTTTTGATGCGGCGACGGAAACGCAAACTGCACCAGATCCGGAATCCGGATCCAGCGGGATTCAAAAGGAAAAGGCGGCCGGTAAGGCAGAAAGGATTCGAAAACTTCCAGATGAATCCGGTAGCGCGTAAAACTATGCTGCACGTTTAAAAGCGGTTTCATCTGGCGCTGGGTGATACCGGTTTCGCGGTGCATGGTTTTAGCATCGTCCCAGAAAGGAAACATCCAGAGCCCGCCCCAGCGTGCTTCTTTGGGCTGCCGCTGAATTAAAACTTCCCGGTCCCGGCGGCAGACGAGCGCGACTGTTGTTTTCTCCTGAGTAACAGGGCGTTTGCCGCGGACGGGAAATTCGCTCTCGCGGCGCTGCGCATGAGCCGCGCAGTGAACATGCACGGGACATTTGGCACAGCGCGGATTTTCCGGCAGACAGATCGTGGCCCCCAGTTCCATCAGAGCCTGATTGAAATCGCCCGGCTCGCCGGACGGGACGAGCTTGGTGGCCAGCTTCCAGAGTTCGCGCAGTGTTGCCGGACGGTCAATGCTGTCTTCCACCGCATCCACGCGGGTCAGGACGCGCATAACATTGCCGTCCAGTACCGGCGCTTTTTTCCCGAAGGCAATACTGGCGATGGCGCCGGCCGTATAGCGGCCAACGCCCGGTAATTCCATGAGCCTCTCCACCTGATCCGGTATTTTTCCGCCCAGTTTTTCGCGGACATGGCGGGCAGCGGCATGCAGCATTTGCGCCCGGCGGTAATAACCCAGACCCGCCCAGTATTTCATGACTTCGGTATCGGGCGCCTCGGCTAAAGCATCGAGGGTTGGGAAGCGGTCCATCCATTTTTCGAAATAGGGAATGACGGTGCTGACCTGGGTTTGCTGCAGCATGATTTCCGAAACCCAGATCCGGTAGGGATCATGCGAGCCGCGCCAGGGCATCACTCGCGCATGTTTACGGTACCACTTTAAGAGATGATTTTGGAACTGGCTGATTTTTCCGAGCATCTTTTTATCATATCGGGAGTCGTTCCGAAGAGCAAGCGCCGCTGTGGACTTTCCGCTTTAGAACGGGTGTATAATGGGACATGAGCCGCATCGAGAAGATTCCCCTCGCCGATGTGTTGCAGGAATTTACCACCGAAGGAAAACTCTATTCCCGCCTGCCGGACGGCCGTTTGCTCTGCTATGCCTGCGGGCACCGTTGCCCCATTCCCGAAGGCCGCAGCGGCGTTTGTAAAATCCGCTTCAACCGCGGCGGAAAACTGCAGGTGCCGCATGGATATGTTGCCGCCATTCAGGACGATCCGATTGAAAAAAAACCTTTCTTTCACGCGCTGCCGGGAGCGCGGGCCTTGAGTTTTGGCATGCTCGGCTGCGATTACCACTGCGGCTATTGCCAGAACTGGGTTACTTCGCAAGCGTTGCGCGATCCGGTGGCGGGCAGTCCGCCGATTCAGGTGAGTGCGGCAGATCTCGTTCAGCTGGCCGTGGACCGGGATTGTGCGGTGATGACCAGCACGTACAACGAGCCATTGATTACCAGCGAATGGGCCGTCGAAATTTTTCAGCAGGCCAGGAAAGCGGGATTGGTAACTTCTTATGTTTCGAATGGAAACGGTACACCGGAAGTGCTCGATTTCATTCAGCCCTGGGTGGATCTTTATAAAGTGGATCTGAAGAGTTTCAATGACCGGCATTATCGCGAGCTGGGCGGTTCGCTGGAAACGGTATGCCGCACGATTGAAAGTTTGTATCGCCGCGGCTTCTGGCTCGAAGTGCTCACGCTGCTGATACCGGGCTTTAACGATGACCCTCAAGAGATCAAAGCGCTGACGCAGTTCCTTGTTTCCGTCTCGCCTGAAATTCCCTGGCATGTGACCGCCTTTCATCAGGACTACAAAATGACGGACCCGGCCAATACGACGGCGCGCGATCTCGTGCGCGCGGCCGAAACCGGCAAGAAAGCCGGCCTGCATTATGTCTATGCCGGCAATATCCCCGGCGGAGTCGGGGGATGGGAAAATACAGTTTGCCCGCATTGCGACCGCATTCTGATTGAACGCCTCGGCTATCGTATTCTCGCCAACCGCCTGACGCCGGATGGCCGGTGTTCCGGGTGCCGCGCCGTCATTCCCGGCTACTGGCA
Source organism: uncultured bacterium (assembly GCA_964526065.1). Taxonomy (GTDB): domain Bacteria; phylum Omnitrophota; class Omnitrophia; order Omnitrophales; family Aquincolibacteriaceae; genus CAZGID01. The sequence continues at coordinate 4,959 of CAZGID010000085.1, read as the reverse complement.
CAAGCGATAAAAAAATGCCTCTAAGGGCCCTCCCGGGATCCCGCCGGATCTCCTCGCCTGCCGAAATGCAGTTGTAACCCTATTTATTTCAATCACTTACAAGCGTACGCCTATTTGTAATCGGCCCTTCGGTCAGGTACTCTTTAATAAGTCGTCCTCCTGAACTGGGAAACTTGCAACTGAAGGTCTTGCCGCATGTTAGAAATAGGGCCGGGGATTAAAAAATGGGTGGCCGCAGGGACCTCCGTCTGTCTTTTGGTGACGGGGGATATGACTCTGCCGCCGCGGGCTGCCGCGGAACTGCCCACGTCTGCGCCGCGCCGCGAACTTCCCGCAGATTTGAATCAGCTTGAAATCCCGCGCGCCTTCGGCCAGGTCGAAGAAGTTTTTCAAGGTGCCTCCGGAAAAACGGTCCTGCTGCTTCAGGATGCGCACGCCCAACCGGCGGCGCAGCGATCCATTCACCAACTGCTGGAATTTCTCTTTGACCGCTATGTGCTGGGATGGGCCGGCGTGGAAGGCGGTACCGGTTCCATGGATGCGCTGCTTCTGCGCACTTTTCCCGAATCCGAAACCCTGCGCGAATTTCTGGAAACCCTTGTCGAAAAAGGCGAACTTTCCGGAGCGGCACTTGCCGCGGCCTTTGCCTCCCCTGAAATCCGTTTTCATGGGCTGGAAGACTGGCCGCTTTATGAAGAAGAGCTGATTGCGTATCTGGAGGCCCTTGAGTCCCGGGAAGCCTTGAGCGAAAAAATCCAGACCTGGCGCGAATCCCTGAAAGAAGAAAAAAATAAACTTTATCCGGAGAAATTACGTGCCTGGGACCAATTGCGCGAAGCGGCGGAACAGAATCCGGTGCAGCTTCCGGCCTTGATGCAGACAGTGGCGGAAGGGGATGAGGCCGCCGGCTATCCGGCCGTTCAGGTTTTGCTTCGGGAAATTCGAGCGGGTGATCCTGCCGCCGATCCGGCTTTCCGGCGCGAAGCCGCCGCTCTGGCCGAGCGCCTTGCGGCGCAGATTCAGGAGCCGGAAATCCTGCATGAGTTAAATCAGAAAAGACAGGCGCTGGATACCGAACAAATCGATGCCCCCTCCTTTGTGCGCTGGCTGATGGAAGAAAGCCGGCAGCTTGGAATGGATCTGCCCGTTTCCGAAGCGCTGGCCGGACGAGCTCGGAACCGGAGCCTGATGGACCGCATGAAGGGCCGCGAGTTTCTGCGGCAATGGGAAGCGTATGAGGATCAGCGCTTTCGTGAACAGCTGTCTGATGCCTCCGCCCTGGCCTTGTATGAAAAAGACCGCCGTTTCCGGCTGCTGCGGCGCCTGGCTTCTCTGGAAGTGACGCCGCCGGAATGGCGGGAATTGCGCGAACATTTTCCAGCTGAAGTTGCTCCGCTTAACTGGACAGCGCACCGGAAATTTTATGAGAAAGCCGAAGCCCGCGATGAAGTTTTCTTCTCCCGCCTGCTGGAGGGCATGAGCGGTGAACCGAACCAAGCGGCTGTCTTCCTTTGCGGCGGCTTTCATACCGAAGGTCTGACCGAACGTTTCCGGCAGGAGGGCATCTCCTATGCCGTCATCATGCCAGCGATAGACGAAATCGCATCCGAAGGCCGGTATGAAACCGTGATGCGTGGTGATGTCTCCTGGAAGCATCATCTGCGTCTTGAAGGGAATCGCATTTCACTGCGGGATGGATTTTCCCGCGCGGTGGTCCATGCCATGGCTGCACGGGGCGGACTTCGTGTTTTAAAACCCTGGCGCGATGAAATAATCCGGCGCCTGGCGCTGGAGGAACGAAGTGACGCTGCGGGGAAGTACACGCGTTTCATCGATGAATTTGTGGCGGGGCAGATCGGTCCCGAAGAGTGGGAGCGAATCAAGCAGCGGTGGCAGGCCCGAATGGATGACTTCATTCGCGGCCTGAAAAGTCTTGTGGAAGAAGACCGGCTGACGGAAACCAATGTGACCCAGCTTTTCAATCAACCGGCCGCGGCGCCGTCCACCGACAAACCTTTTTTTGAATTGTCGGTGATTTCACCGCGTCTGGCTCAGCGCATGCCCGCAATCGATCCGGCGTTGCGCAGCGCATTTGAAACCGAAGCGGAGACCATCGTCCCGGAAGCTTCCGAAGAAGAAGCGCTAAGTGAACGCCCGGAAGCACGCGAAGATGCCGGCGAACTGAACGAGAAAAACTTCATGGCCTTTGTCCGGCAGCAAAATGGACTCGTGAGCTGGGAAGAGCTTGCCGTGCATTTTAATATTCCCCGCAGTGAAGTTCAGCCGGCTCTGGAACGGCTGGGGCTGGAGGCAATCCGGAACCGCCAGCGCCGGCGTCCTACGCAGTTAATCCCCATTATTGAATCCGGTCGGCGCGTGCAAAAGCTGAGGCGTCTTGCGGCCATCATGGAAGCGCAGGGCGGTATCGTTACGCTGGAAGGGCTTCTGGAAGCGCTGGGACAAAAAGTCAAAGCGGCAGACAAGCTTAGCGCTTCGTCCGTTTTCTTTGCGCGTGACTTTGACTACGAACAATTTCTCAGCGACTGGAACCACAACCAGAAGTCGCAAAATAAAATTATGGCCAGAATCGTCAAGCCAAGGACCTCGAAAATCTGGATGGAAACAACGGAGGTTCTGGAAAAGCATTTCGGCCTGGCCAGTGTGGAGCAGATTGCGGAAGAAACGGGAAAAACCAGCACGGCGGTTTATAGCAATTTCAAATCGATGGCGGAACACCTGGAATTGATCAATTACAACCGCCGCATTCAAGGGAAATTTCCTCTCTACGGACGGTTGATCGATCCTTTGCGCGTCGAAACATTGGGGCATGTTTTTACATTCATGGAAATACGCGCTGGAATGGTGACGCCGATTGATCTTGCAAATGAGCTTGATGTTTCTATGCCGACGATTTATCAGCTTCTGGCCAGCAGCACATTTCAGTCTGAGCTGGAATACACCAACGAAGTCCGCCGGCATCTGGGGCTGTTTCCTTTGGCGGTGCATC
>CAZGID010000085.1:0-1942 GCA_964526065.1 uncultured bacterium | reverse complement strand
ACTATGAAAAAGGCCGGCGGGTCCACCGGCAGGCTGCTGACTATAAAAAAATCGAGAATGTGAACAAAGACCTGTATGACCTTCTGGTGGAATATGACCGCTATTTCCGGGATCAATGGCGAGACCGCGGCCATGCCGCTTATGCGACCTACGCCATTCCGCATGTGCTGTCGGCATTGGCGCCTTTGTGGGCATCCAGAGATCCTCATGCCCGGGAGCGCGGCTATGCGTTTTTGCAGCGGGTTTTACATCTGATCATTGATCAGGCGCCCGGTGAAACGTCTACCATTCCCATCCGCAAGGGACGCGCGGTGCCCAAATATACGGCCATTAATAATTACTTTCGTTTTCATGTCATCCGCGCGGTCAATCTGAGTCAAAAAGCGCTTCTTGAGAAAGACCTGGAGTTTTTTCAGCAACAACTGAATCGGGTGGTGCGGGAAGGCAGCGCACTCACTATTGAACCGAGCGGTTTATACACGGGGATGGTGATTCCCGGTACCCGGCCGGCGGGAGCTGAATTTTTCACGGATCGTCCGGAATCAAGATGGCTGGGTTTACAGGATATTGTGCTGTCCGGGCCGCAGACGCAAAATCTGCAGGGCGAGGATTTGGTGCGATTCGAAGATCTGTTGGCCCGGCGTTCGGAATTTCTCTCGCGAGTCGAAGCTGAACTGAAAAATCCGGGTTCTCAATCGCTGCCGGTTTATACCGCTCTGTCCGATTTGCATGGAAATGCCGGACGGCTGCAGCACATTTTAAGCACACTTCCCGAAGGAGAGGAAAACCGGGTCATCCTGGGCGGCGATACGTTTGCCGGCCCGGGCGGCTGGCAGGTTTATCAGATGCTGCAGGAACCGTTTCAGAACCGGCAAGTGCTGCCTCTCTGGGGAAATCATGAGCTGGCTTTCGTGCACGGCATGCTCGGCAGTCAAAACAGCATGCGGTTTTTTCTTTCCTTTGGCGGCCGGGAATTGATCGAGGGATTCAATGCCGCCATGGAATTGGAGGGTGAGGCCGGGATTGATTTAAGCCTTGAGGAATCCGCGTTGCAGGATGCTGTGCGGTCCCATCCGCGGCTGCAGGAGATGTCGAAGTGGATTCAAAAATCCCACCGGCTGTTTGTGGAAAATCCCTACGGCGTTGGTTACCAGCATGCCGCGCCGCTTTTGAATGAAAACCAGGAGGCCCGATGGAGTTATTCGGGAAAAACCGGCTTCGAAGCTTTGAATGCCATGGAAACCGCACTGGCGCGGGCATCGAAAGCGGACGATACCGTTTTTTCTCCGTTGCTGCAGTCCAGTTCCTCGCCGCTGTGGACCGACCACTTTTTCAATGAAGCACGTCCATTCGACCGGTATTTCCGGCCTTATGGGATCCGTTCGCTGGCGCATGGACATGTTCATGGGCGCCGTCCGGAAAATGTCCGCGGCCTGAACCGGCAGCTTCGCATCGCGGTGGATTTTGAAGAAGGGTTAGGAGGCTTTTTGCGTGTTGGGCCGAACGGCATGGAGTTTTTTAAATATAGCGATCCGGAAAGCGACGCGTTGAACGTTACGCAAATGTATGTGGCCCCTGAAGCGGATAAAGGACGTGCCTTTCTCCAGACGACGCATGAAATTCTTTACCGGGAAGTGCTGAAGCTTGAAACCAAATATTTTCAGTCGCTTTCACCGTTCCAGCCGGCGCATCAGCGCGAATTTTCCCGGCTGGAACGGCTTGAATCGCAGCCGGGTTCCGGCTGGATCACGCGTCTTTATGCGCAGCTCTACGAATCTGTAAAAAATGGCGGCGTTCAAACAAAAATGCTTTATCGCGCGGTGGAATCCAGCGATCCGGATGCGTTTCGGGCTTATGTGCGTTTGCTGGAGGAGAAAATTCGCGAACTCAGGCAGTTCGGCAATGAATGGCTGAGTGAGGAATATGTCCAGAAGAAACGGAT